>JADGCV010000024.1 GCA_015228815.1 Magnetococcales bacterium
CGATTGGGCGATCGAGAAGATAAAAACCGCGAAGCTGGAATTGATCGAAACATGGAGCGACAACTTCGTGTTCGCAAGTTCCGTGGACGAGGTATTCGCGTCGTGACACGGGGAATACCAGGGCGCGTTGATAGAGGAAGCGAAGATGATGTCCCTATTTGCACAAGAGATGGTTGCGAAAGGACGACAGGAAGGACGACAGGAAGAAGCCGCTTCCATGCTTCTGAAACTGATGCATCGCAAGTTTGGTCAAACGCCCGATTGGGCGATCGAGAAGATAAAAACCGCGAAGCTGGAATTGATCGAAACATGGAGCGACAACTTCGTGTTCGCAAATTCCGTGGACGACGTATTCGCATCGTGATACGGACCATTGGATAATTAAACCGCAACCAGCTTGGGATACATAATTTTCAAACGTCATTCCCTGCCACGGCGGGAATCCAAAATGTTGATCGGTCGCGTTGAATTGAAGGATTCCCGCAATAGCAGGAAATGACGGAAACGACGCATCTCATGCTGGTTGCGGTTTAAATTTTAAAAAAATCGGAATATTTTCCTCCCCAGAAGTCAAATCTTGTGGAAAATTTTTCGTATGACAATTCCCACGCAAAGCGACTCGGTATGAAAAACAAGACTGAAACCTCATGGAGATGATCTTTTGAGCATGAATCATTGCCCAATGATCATAATAAATACTGTCATCAACACGCCCTAGGGCATCATGTCCGAATTGTTTTCAAGCATCCTCAAACGGTTGGGCAATCCTCAGATCAGCGGTCTGATTCTGGCGATGGTCCTTGCGGTGGGCGGCATTCTTTTTTTCGGCAAGGCCCTGGCCCCCTATCTGACCGCCCTGATTCTCGCCTATCTCCTGGAAGGGATGATTCGGGCGCTGATCCGAATCCGTGTGCCCCGTCTGATCGCGGTCCTTCTTGTCTTCAGTCTGTTTTTTTTCGTCCTCATTCTTCTGCTCTTCGGATTGCTGCCGACCCTGGTCCGTGAACTGCTCCGCATCTCCCAGGAAATTCCCCACATCACGCAAACCCTCAAACAATTGACTCTGCGCGTCAGCGAATCGGTCTCGGGATGGGGCGATTCGGCGTTTGCGGAAAACATTCTTCTCGGACTCGTCGAACGCGCCCAGGAATTGGCCGGGGATTCGATCACCTTCCTGTTGCAGGGATTGCCGGGAGTCATTTCCGTCGTCGTCTATCTGGTACTTGTCCCTTTTCTGGTGTTTTTCTTCATGAAGGACAAGGATCTTTTATTATTTTCATTCTCGCGGTACATGCCAAAAAATCGCGATCTGATCAAAAGGGTCCTTGTCGATGTCGATACGGCGGTAGGCGGATATGTCCGGGGAAAATTCTGGGAATTATTGCTCCTTGGGACATCAAGCTATGCGGCATTCCTCATGATCGACTTCAAATATGCACTGCTGGTCGGGTTGCTGACCGGTTTTTCGGTATTGATTCCGATTCTGGGGCTGGCGGTGGTTGCGGTACCGGTGGCAGTGCTGGGCATCTTTCAATGGGGGTTGTCGCTGGAAGCGCTCAACCCCCTGATCATCTATGGCATCCTGCAACTGGTCGATGGCAACATACTGGCGCCGATGATCCTTGGCGAAACGGTCAAGATTCATCCCACGACCATCATGCTTGCCGTTTTATTTTTTGGTTCGCTCTGGGGATTGGCAGGAGTTTTTTTCGCGGTTCCCTTGTGGGTGTTGCTCAAAAGTGTCGTGGATGCGATTCTCTTTTCCGAGGAGGGCAGCAGCCTTGTCCGATGACCCGATCCTGATGGACGGCGTTGGCACCTGGGAGACCTCCCAGGCGGGACATATTCTGGATCAAATTTTTTCATCCGGACATCCCGCAGACCGGGTGTTGGATCGTTTCTTTCGCGAACATCGCCTGGGCCCTGGAGAACGGGGCCGAATCGGGACGATGGTCTATCAGGTGTTGCGCCATCGTGATTTTCTTTCGGCGCAATTAAACCACCATTTTCCCCGATCGACTCATGGTTGTGCAGCACTGGCGGCGATGGCCGTCGTTTCCATACGCCGCGATGGGAACAAGGATCCCGGTCCCTGGCCAGGGATTCTGGCGACGGAACCTGAATCCAACACCCCATTCCAGGATGATTTTCCTGCCGACACCCTGCCATCGTGGCAACGCCATTCCCTGCCACGATGGATCTGGGACATCTGGATGGCCCGCCATGGCCATGAGGAAACCCAGGCACTGGTTCAGGCGCTCAATAGCCCAGCCCCGGTCGATCTACGGCTGGACCTTCGCCGGATGACCCGAGAAGAACTCCTGTCGCGTCTGGCTGTTCAGGGAATCAAGGGAGAACCGTTGCCGTTTTCCCCCGACGGTTTGCGCCTTCATGGACGTCCCTCCGTGACCTCTCTGCCGGAGTTCGGCCAGGGACTCCTTGAAATCCAGGACGAGGGGAGCCAGTTGATCGGACATGTGGTCGGAGTTCGACCCGGAATGACGGTCGTCGATTTTTGTGCCGGGGCAGGGGGCAAATCGTTGCATTTGGCTGTATTGATGAACGACCGGGGTCGAATCTGGGCTACCGATTCCGATCCATCCCGACTCAACCGCATGAAACCGCGTCTGAAGCGCTGGAGATTAAAATCAATCCGGCCCCTGGCATTGCGTCATGAAGGGGACCCGGCCTTGAAAAAACTCCAGGGAAGCGCCGATCGCGTCCTGGTAGACGCCCCATGCAGCGCCTCGGGCACCCTGCGCCGCAACCCGGAAATCAAGTGGCGTCTCACTCCGGAACTTTTGGAAAATTTCCACCTGCGCCAATGTGCCATCCTTCAGGCAGCGGCCCGATTGACCGCCCCGCAGGGACGACTGGTCTATGCCACCTGTTCCCTGATGCCCCGGGAAAACGAGGATGTCGTCGAGGAATTTTTGTTCGAAAACAAGAATTTTCGGCTGCTGCCCCACAGCACAATTTCCATGCCCGAGTCATTGCGGGGGTTGCTACCGCCCTCACCTTTTCTTATTCTTTTACCGCATCGAACGCGAACCGACGGCTTTTTCGCCGCCATACTCGAACGCACATATTGATCAGGAATCACCACTCATGCCCACCATTCGAACAGCACTCATCAGCGTCACCGACAAAAACGGCCTGGACCGTTTTGCCCGGGAATTGACCTCCATGGGGGTCCGTATCCTGTCCACGGGAGGAACCGCCCGTTTCCTCAAGGAACATGGAATCGCCGTCACCGACGTTTCCGAGCATACCGGATTTCCCGAAATGCTGGATGGCCGCGTCAAGACGTTGCATCCAAAGATCCACGGTGGTTTGCTGGGGATTCGCGGCAATGGCGATCATGAGGCGCAGATGTCGGCCCACAGCATCGACGCCATCGACATGCTGGTGGTCAACCTGTATCCCTTCGAGCAGACGGTGACGGCGGCGGATTGCACCCTGGAACGGGCAATCGAAAACATCGACATCGGCGGCCCGGCCATGTTGCGCTCGGCGGCCAAGAATCATGCCGGGGTCACCGTCATTACCGACCCGGTGGATTATGACGTCATTCTGGCGGAAATGCATTCCCACGATCGTTCGGTCACCGCGGCCACCCGATTCAGACTTGCCAAAAAGGTATTTGCCCGAACCGCCGCCTACGACGCCGCCATTGCCAACTGGCTGTCGGCACTGGACGAAAAAAACGTACCGCAACCTTTTCCGGATGTCGTGACCGTTCAATTTCATAAGCGCCAGGAGATGCGCTATGGTGAAAATCCACACCAGCGAGCCGCCTTCTACGAGGAACGGCCCGTGGTGGACGATATCGGCATTTCCCAGGCCCGGTCATTGCAGGGCAAGGAACTTTCCTTCAACAACATCAACGATGCCAATGGCGCCTTCGAATTGGTTCGGGAATTCGAAGAAGCGGCGGTCGTGGTGGTCAAGCACACCAATCCCTGCGGCGTCGCCCTGGATGACGATCTGTTGTCCGCCTATCGTCGGGCCCGCGATACCGACCCTGTTTCAGCCTTCGGTGGCATCATCGCCTGCAACCGCGGCGTGACCGGCGCACTGGCGCGGGAAATCGCCAAAACCTTTGTCGAGGCGGTGATTGCCCCGGGATTCGATCCCGAAGCCCGCGCGGTATTGGCGGAAAAGACCAACCTGAGGTTGCTGGAACTCCCCCCCCTCGATGGAAACACGGCGCGAATTTCTCGATTTCATCCTGGATTGTTGGATATGAAACGGGTCCGTGGTGGCATGTTGCTTCAGGAGGGAGATCGTCATGTCCTGAGAAGAGAGGATTTGAAGACAGTCACCCGAAGAGCACCCAGTGAACGCGAATTGACAGACCTTCTTTTCGCCTGGAAGGTGGCCAAACATGTCAAATCCAACGCCATCGTCTATGCACGGGAACGAACCACCGTCGGAGTTGGCGCGGGGCAGATGAGTCGGGTCGATTCCTCGCGGATTGCCGTATGGAAGGCACGGGAGACACGGCAAACGTTGAAACGGCAGGAAGATTTTCTGATCGGATCGGTCATGGCCTCCGATGCCTTTTTTCCCTTCCGCGACGGCATCGATGCGGCAGCGGAGGCAGGGGCGACGGCGATCATTCAACCTGGGGGATCGATTCGCGACCAGGAGGTGATCGATGCCGCCAACGAGGCGGACATGGCGATGGTTTTCACGGGAGTTCGTCATTTCAAACACTGATCATCAGTCATTCCCATGCGCAGAAAACAGCGCACGGAACAATCAAAAACAAAATCAAAATCTTGGGGCTCTGCCCCAAACCTCGCCGGGAAGGGGAGACCCCTTCCCGGACCCATCCTTGATCATGTTTCTCAACTCCCGCACCAAACGCTCGCGAACCTCCCCCCAATCGCCCAACCGGGTCTGCCGAAAAAGACGCATCGATTGATACCAAAACGTCGTTCTCCCTTCCGGTCCCCACCGCCAATCGGGAACCAATGGCAACAACACCCAAACCGGACAACCCATGGCGCCCGCCAGATGCGCCACCGCCGTATCGACCGTCACCACCAGGTCCAACGTCTGAATGATCCGCGCCGTCGCCGCGAAATCGCTCAGTTCCGGGGTTTCCATATTCCAACCCATACGCTCGATTTCACGCCGCCCCTCCCCTTCCTGAAGGGAAACCCAATCGAAAAATTCAAGATTCAGCACAGGTTCAAACCAGGCAAGGTCAAGGCTGCGATTGTGATCGTTGCGATGGGTCGGACGCCCGCGCCATACCAATCCCACCCGCAAACGCCCTCCCCGCCGCCGACCCGGATCGATCCAGGAAAATTCCGGCAAATACCCACGGCCATCCGAAAAAGAATCCATTGAAAGACGCAATACCGCCGGCAAAGACATCAGGGACACATGGACATGAAATTCAGGTCTCGGTTCCTCCCCCTGCCACAACAAACCCACCCCCGGAGCGGTACGCAGCAAGGGAACCAAAGGACCCGTACAAAGGAAAACGATACCACCCACCCGCCGGGCCGCCAGGGGAAGAAAGCGGATGAAGTGGATGGTGTCGCCGTAGCCTTGTTCCGGATAGACCAGAAGGACCGACTCCTGCATGTCCTCTCCCGTCCACAAGGAAGAGGACAACGAAGGAAGCGCCGCACCATGATCCGGATCGCGCAACCGCCATTCGTAGGCGGGAAAACCGATCGTGAAATACCCGAGAAACAGCAACAACAAAGCCCGGTGATGCTGCGCCCGGGCATTGTTGGGATCCAAGGCCACTGCCCGTTCGACCGCCTCCAGTCCTGCGGGATAGCGGCCCAGACGCCACAAGGCGACGGCGCGGTTGTTGTGACATCGGGAATCATTGGGCAACCAGGTACACGCGGCTTCGAAATCACTCAGAGCCGCCCCATCATTACCCAACTCCAGAAAAAAAATTCCCCGCTCCAGGCACACCGCTCCATCATCGGGAAAACGATCCAAATGCCGGTCCGCCAAGACCATCGCCTCATCGCGCCGCCCCAGACGCCACAGAAGGACCAACCGCAACCGCAACAAACCCCTGTGATCCACATCCCATCGCAACCCGCGCTCCACTGTCATCAGCGCCTGATCCAGCCGATTGAGCGGCAAAAGCGCCGTCGCCAGATGCTCATAGGCCGCCCCATCCCCAGGAGTCCGTTGCACCACCAAGGCAAACATGCCAGCCGCCTCGGCCCATCGTTGCAGGCCATGCAACGACTGTCCACGAAGTTTAACCGCCATCAACCCGGGATCCCCCCGGGAAAACATTGGCTCCAGAAACGCGAGCGCCTCGGCATAACGACCGGCACCATTCAAGGCCAAAATACGATGCCAAATGGAATCGGCATGGCCCGAAGCGATCTCCTGCCCGACATCCCACGTCATGACATTTTCTCCCCTGCATTCACATCCTTTATTTTTCCGAGCATCTCCCGTCCCAGATCGGTCAAGGATCCAAGCCGGCATTGATGATCACAGCTCGAACGAACCTGCCAATCGACCCACCCCCTTGTTTCACTCCATGCCATCCAGGCTCGCCGGGGATCGCCATCATCCAGATCTTCGAGAACAAAGTTTTTTTTCCCCCCGGAAAAGGCCGCGACAAGGGAAGCCAACAGACGAATTTCATCATCATTGACCTGATCCATTGGAAAATTCCTCGTGATGGGTTCTCAACGAGCCTGGGATCGGATTATGATACTCCAGATACACGCACTTCCATCCACCAATCCCCGAGCATGCCCCATGAATCCCGATCCCCCAGGCAAGGATATTCATTCGCTTCAGGAAGCACTGAACGATTTTGCCCACCGCCGAGGTTGGCGACAGTTTCATACCCCCAAAAACCTGGCCATGGCCTTGAGTGTGGAGGTTGCTGAAATTCTGGAACTTTTTCAATGGATCAACGCTGAAGAACCCCAGCCTCTCACTGCGGAAAAGGAACAGTCGCTCAGGGAAGAAATCGGCGATGTGATGATCTATCTCACCATGTTGGCCTCCCGCTTCGACATCGATCCCGTTGCCGCCGCCTGGGACAAGATGGCCCTCAACGAAAAAAAGTATCCCGCCAACCAGGTTTACGGAAAATCCTTGAAATACGATGAATATTAAATCATTCAACACCTTCAGACATAACATCCGTCTGTTTACCGGTCAACCTGAATTGCACAGTGGTCCCCTGGAAATGATTCAGGCCAATGTCGGTCTGCAATGCAATCTGGAATGCCGCCATTGTCATGTTGCCGCCTCGCCACGACGAACCGAACGGATGGAATGGCCGGTGATGGCGGAAATCATTGATCTGGCCAGGCGTTCCGGCTGCACCTTCATCGACATCACCGGCGGCGCCCCCGAACTCAATCCCCATCTTCCCCGTCTGATCGATGCCCTCGTCGCCGAAGGAATCCATGTTTCGGTGCGCACCAATCTGTCGGTCCATCTTGAACCGGGAATGGAACCAATCGCCCCCTTTTTCCGGGATCGAAAAGTAACCCTGACCGGGTCGATGCCCTGCTATCTGGAACACAACGTCGATCGACAACGCGGTACGGGGACCTTCCAAAAAGCGATCCAGGTGCTGCGACGACTCAACGATCTGGGTTTTGGTCATGATGGGGAACTGGCGCTCAATCTGGTCTACAATCCCCTGGGGGCGCATCTGCCACCCGATCCCGGCACACTGGAAATGGACTACCACCGTGAGCTTCTGCAACGCCATGGCATCGTTTTCACACGCCTGCTGACGATCACCAACATGCCGATCGGTCGCTTTCGTTCCGACCTGGCCCGTCAGGGAAATGAAGCATCCTACTGGAAACTCTTGTCTGAATCCTTCAATCCTGCCACATTGAACGGGTTGATGTGTCGCAACCAAATCAGTGTCGCCTGGGATGGAACCCTTTTCGATTGCGATTTCAATCTGGCGCTGAAAAAGCCGGCCCGTCTTCCCGTAACGCCGCATATCCAGGGACTCGACCCCACACTGCTGAATCAGCGCCCGATCGTCATTGATGATCATTGTCTGGCCTGCACAGCGGGACGTGGTTCTTCCTGTGCCGGCACCCTGGTCGCATGAAAGAGACTTCCTGAAAGACACCCTCCCATGACCTCGCAACGCCTTCATCAGATGCAAATCATCTTTTCCCAGATCGCGGATCGCCTGATGCTGCGCATCAACACCCAGGATCGGCAAGAGTTTCGTTTCTGGCTGACCCGGCGTTTTGTCAAAAGGTTGTGGCCGGGACTGGCCCAGGCCCTGGCACGCCAGGTTCGTCCCGAGGCCTCTCACAGTCCCCAGGCGCGAGCCGCCCTGATGGACCTCATGCATCAAAACGCCATTTCCCAGACTGATTTCAATACGCGCTTCGACAACCAGACCCAGACGATACCGACAGGTCCCGAACCCATCCTTGTCGCCAAGGCACGCCTGACCCCCCTGAAATCAGGGGCCGTCGTTCTTCTCCTGCAACCGGAAACGGGACAAGGGGTCGAATTGGTGCTTGATGCCGGTCTGTTGCACGCCCTGACCAAGCTGTTTCAGGACACCCTGCCACAAACCGATTGGGATTTAAGTCTGCAACTCGGAAAACAAACCGGAGACATGTCGGCGGAAATTTCCTCGTCCGAAGAGAGTCCATGGAAATTTCATTGAGGGGTGAACCCGGCTACAAAACCTTCATGCGCAAGTCAGGGGAAACGGCTGACCCCCCCCCGGTACGGTCTGACGCCTGTCAGGGTCCAATGAAATGAACGATGTGTCAATTGCCTTGCGAATAAAACCGGAAATTATAAAGTTCAATATCGAAGAGTATCATTGAAAGGAAAAACAGGTCGAATGGAGGATTCGGGACTCCAGAAGGGAGAAATCTTTGACAATGGCGATTGATTTGGCTTTGACGCATCGCATTGTGAAGATGTGTCACATATCTGTCATCATCACCTGTTTGAATCCCATGTTCTGGCGAAACAATTTTCTCACTTGGGAAAACCCACCCTTTTTCATCAAGACTTCCGAGCCACTGGAACCCGGGCCTTTGCAAATCATCCCCACATAATTTGAACATGAATGAGTGAAGGACCTGCAAAGCACAATCCAGAGCCAGAAATTCATTGGCATATATGACGCGACGGGGAAACATACCCTCGCCACCATGCTCCAGGCCCTGCGACGAGGTGCGCAACATGATCCCTTCGTGAAGGAAAGCCCCGGCGACGGCTGCTGCAATCTTGTGCCGGTCCAAACGTTTTCTGTCCCCGTTCGCAGGCTGCATGCGATCTTTCATATGTTGATGCATGCTGAGAAATGTCTCGGCAACCTTCCGTCCAATGACTGTTTTGTCATCTTCAAGCTGTAACGCCTTACCGCATGCATGCAGAATCGAATCAACCGCATGAACAAAATTTAAATTCCAATATTTGATAAACCAATCTTTTGGATTCTTCGATGACTCTGTTTCCAGCATGATGAACACATCCTGGTTATTTTCAGATGGAACAGAAACACGACAAGGGCCGCAAAAACAAGCAGACGAAGGTCATTCCACCAATGTTTTCTTGGATAAGAGGGCCATGTACGAAACTGCGCGTCCGGGGCTTGAATCGGAACGACCCGCGATCTGTTCGCGGAATGCCTCAGGAGTCAAAAAGGATTTTGACACGTCGTGGAGGAACATCATGCATATCGATTTCGGAGTTGCCGAAGAAAAGTTCCTGCCTGTAGAACTGCTCCAGAGTGATTTTCTCATCCCAGTAACTTCCGGAACAGTCGGAAATCGTTTCTGTCTCTGGACCTGATCTTTTCAGTTCTTCGCTCATGGTTGCATGTTCTTTTCACATGGCTTCGAGGAAGCATGTCGAAGCAGAGATGAATGGTTAATCTTGACAGGAGACGCAGGTCACCCTTCATATGATCATATATGGCGATCCAAACCGATTTCCAAGGGGAAAAAAATTATTTGCAAAAATTAAATAAGTTTGTTGATTTCTTTAAAATAATATTTTATTATTTACGGTCAAAAAAATCAACAATTGGTATCTGAAAAGCAGAACTATACTAATATAAATCGTCCATACAAACTCAGATTATTTCTTGCTGCCGATCTTCAAAACTCTACAGCATTGAAATATCGCCACGGGCATGGCTTGCCGATTTTCCGATCAACAACATGAAAATTTCCACCCCCGTGGGACCATTGAATCTCACACCCGGTTCCAGTCTCTCCTGGGACAAAAACAATGAAATCATTGATTTTATCGGCCCATCCATGGATGTCGGATTTCGTCTGGGCCCTCTGGCTTCCAGCCGCAAGTTTGTTTTATCCGTCGAGGTCCTTTGGGCCTTGTTGGAGGAAGATCAAACTTCGGACGACTTCAGATTCTACATGGACGGGCATGTGCCACTCAAAGGAGTTCGAGGTGGCGAACCCTATCCGGTATTTTGGCTTGACCTTGCAACCGAACCTCCTGCGGAGGATTCCTGGACCGGTCTAAAACCAATACCCCATGCTGATTGCAATAAAATAAATGATTTATGCCAGAGATTCATCGGCATGGACGATAATCTTTATCTACGTCCCTTTTTCAAGGATGAAAACATCCCGGAAAAATTCCTTGATCTTATTTATCGCCAGTCGGAATTATAAACAATACGCCTCCCTCCGATAAAGCATGACTCGCAAGAAATATGCCATTTTTTGCAGATCAGGCTTCAGAAACCCCCTTCCCGAACCCACCCGCAATGGCCCTGCACTACCTCCCGGGAAACCGGCCACGACTTGAAAAACCCGTCAATCCATGCCGTGATGCAACCCGCAATCCCCGAATTTCGATAATCTCTTCAGGGAGTTCCCGCAAAAAACGGGAGGGGAGTGCCGGTTCGTTGCGGTTGTAGGTATAACGTTGCCGCGCATGGCTTAGATAAAGGCGCTCCTTGGCCCGGGTCATGCCGACATAGGCCAGACGGCGTTCCTCCTCCACTCCGGCGGGATTTTCATCGAGGGCCAGTTTGTGCGGCAACAGACCCTCTTCCATGCCGACAAGGAACACAACCGGAAATTCCAGACCCTTGGCCGCATGCAGCGTCGAAATCACGACACCATCGACCACAGTCCTTGATTCATCGGCAGGGTCGGCATCCAACACCACCCGTTCCAAAAACCCCGTCAGATCGGTCTCATGACTTAATAATTTCATCAATTCTTCAATATTTTCCAGTTTTTCCGCACCGCGTTCTCCCGTCCGCGCAAACTCCTGATAGCCACTCTCGGTCAAGAGAAATTGAAGGACTTCTCCGGGCATCCATCCCGCATCCAGATGCCTGGTCGCCTGCTCGATCAAGGCGACGAAGGCGGCCAGAGGGGCCATCGCCCCCTTGGCCATCCGGTTTTCGGCAACCACCAGACGCGCCCCGGCAAAAAAACTCCCATCGATCTCCTGGGCGCTATCGAAGATGATCGCCAACGCCTTTTCCCCCAGTTTCCTTTTGGGCGTATTGATGATCCGTTCAAACGCCAGATCGTCCAAATGGGAATAGGCCAAACGCAGATACGCCACGGCATCCTTGATTTCGGCCCGCTCCATGAACTTTAATCCACCCACGACCCGATAGGGAAGACGATGGTGGTTCAGGGCCTCCTCGATGAGTCGCGTCTGATGGGCCGCCCGCACCAATACCGCCACCCGACCAAGAGAACCCACCCCCCCGAGTATCCGCCCGATTTCCGAGGCGACAAAACGGGCCTCGTCCATACCATCCTCGGCAACATAGCGGACAATCCTGGATCCAACTGGACCATCGGTCCAAAGGGTTTTGCCCATCCGGCCATTGTTGTGATCGATCAGTTGACTCGCCGCCTTGAGAATGTTGCCGGTGGAACGATAATTCTGTTCCAGCCGAATCATCTGCGTGTTTGGAAAATCATTCTCAAAATCAAGAATGTTTCCGATGCGCGCCCCACGCCAACTGTAGATCGATTGGTCATCGTCGCCCACGACGCACAGATTGCCATGATGGCTGGCCAGGGCGCGCATCCAATCGTATTGAACCTTGTTGGTATCCTGATATTCATCCACCAGGACATGCCGAAACGAATAACGATAACGATCGAGGCACTCGGGATACTGTTGCCACAGTTTGAGACATTGAACCAGAAGATCACCAAAATCCATGCAGTTGGACTTTCGCAATTCATCCTGATAACGGATGAAGATCCCGGTGACCCGAACCAGATCCTGGGAATATCTGATATGTTCCTCGGTAATGTCCGTGGGACTCAATCCCGCATCCTTCCAGCGGGAAAAGGTGTTGCCCAGGCGTTTCGGTGTCCAGTAGGTGTGCTCAAATTCCAACTCCTCGGTCAGTCGGCGGATCAACCGCTCCTGATCGGCGGCATCAAGAATCAGAAAATTGCTGGTATACCCGATCCGTTCGGCATTCTGCCTGAGAATGCGGGCGCCCATGCCGTGAAAGGTACCAATCCACAAGCGTTTGCTCCATTCATCATCCCTCTGGATCAATTGCACCACCCGATCACGCATTTCCCGGGCGGCTTTGTTGGTAAAAGTGACCGCCAGGATTTCATGGGGTTCGATCCCCTGCTCCGACAACAGCCAGGCGAGACGCCGGGTCAAGACCCTGGTTTTTCCGGACCCGGCACCCGCCAGGATCATGACCGGGCCATCGGCGGCGGTAACTGCCTGGATCTGGGGAGGATTGAGATTGTCAAGCAGATGCGTGGCCATGAGGTATTCAATCGCGAGGGTTGGTTTGATTGAGAAGGGCCATGTTGTAGGCGCGGATCATGTCCTGATTGGAGAGCAATCCGATCACCTGGCCGGGATCATCGGAAGCAACGACAGTGAGTTGTTCGATATTGTTGGCCTCGAACCGGAGCAAGGCATCGTACAAATTTTCGTTGGGTTTGATGGTGACGGGATCGGACAGGGGAATATCCCTGAGCAGGGCCAGATCGTCGAACCATCCCTCTTCGAAGGCGACCTTGCGAATGTCCTGGAAGGAGACGATCCCCTTGAAACGGCCCGCGGCATCGACAACGACAAAGCAATCATTATGAGACCGACGCAACTTGTCCTTGAACTGGCGCATGTTTCTCGTTTCGAGGACTGTTTCGAAATCCTTGCGCATGATGGAGCCGACGGAAATGTTGCGCAACAGATTGGCCTCGCGTCCCTGACGCAGATCGATCTTTTTTCGTTTCAAGGTTTTGGTATAGACCGATTCGCGATAAATCTGATTGATCAGAAGGGTGGCGACGATGGAAGCGACCATGAGGGCCAGCATGATACGATAATCGCCGGTCAATTCGAACAGGATCAGGATGCAGGCGATCGGCGCTCCCAGCA
The DNA here is from genome assembly GCA_015228815.1 of Magnetococcales bacterium. Classification (NCBI taxonomy): domain Bacteria; kingdom Pseudomonadati; phylum Pseudomonadota; class Magnetococcia; order Magnetococcales; species Magnetococcales bacterium. Next base: position 13,375 of record JADGCV010000024.1, read on the forward strand.
CCGAGGCGGCCATGGCCCCCATACCCACCAGGGTATAGGCCCCGGGACCCGCGGAAATCGCCGGAAAAAGCGAATGGGCGATGGTGCCGAAACTCCCCCCGACCATGGCGCCGAGAAACAGGCTGGGGGTGAAGACGCCACCAGTGAAACCACTCCCGAGGGCGACGGAGGTGGCGATGATCTTGGCAACGATGAGGGCGACCATGGTGATTCCCGCGATCTCTTCGAGAAGGGCGTGGTTCATGACATCATAACCGACCCCCATGATCTCGGGAAAAACCAGGGCGATCAATCCAATGCCGAAACCACCGACGATCGGTTTGAGATAGATCGGGATTCGCAGACGGGCAAACTGGTCCTCCATCTTGAAAAGGGTCGTCATGAACAGGATCCCCGTAAGCCCGCAGACCAGCCCCAACCCGACATAGGCGGGAATTTCCCAGGCGGAGACGAGGGTATAGTTGGGAACGATGAAGGCGGGAAAATCGCCCAGATGCATGCGGGCGATGACGGTGGCAATGACCGAAGAAAGGACGATCGGTGAAAAAGTCGCCAATCCATAATCGGCGAGAATCACTTCAAGGGCGAACATGACTCCGGCGATGGGGGCATTGAAGGATGCGGCAATCCCGGCAGCGGCGCCACAGCCGACGATGGTGCGCATGTGGTTGTTGGACATCGGCAACAGCGAGCCAAACCAGGAAGCCAGGGTGGCGCCCAGATGCACCACAGGACCTTCGCGACCGACCGAACCGCCACAGCCGATGGAAAGAGAACAGGAAAGCATTTTTCCCAGTCCTTCGCGCATGCCCAGCTTCCCGCCACGCATCGCCACCGCCGACATCACTTCCGGAACGCCGTCACCGCGCGAAGCGGGAAAGAAAAAATGGATCATCGGACCAATGATCGCCCCGCCCACCACCGGCATCGCCAAAACCTGCCACCAGGGCAAACCACGCACGATCTCGACAACATTTTCATGCCCGCTCTGCATGAAGACAAACTGAAATGTTTCGATCAACAATCGAAAAAGAATGGCGCCATACCCCACCATAAGCCCAATGGCCACCGCCACCATGGAAAGGACGATGTGTTCGTTGATTCCCAGCCTTTGGATGAATTGGGGCATGAATGCGTTCAAGTTTTTGCAAGTGGCTGTCGATAAGAACCCTGTCGGAAAACGATACTAGACCGGTCTCTCCCTCCCGACAAGCGGGAGTACACGTGACTGGCCAGAAAATTATAAAAGAAAATCCTTCAGGAGGGGTGATCATGGTTATCGATGGCGCGGGACAATTGGCGTTACTGTCCTATCTTGATGCAAAAAGAAACCAGGATTCCGCCCGGAAGTCGGATATGGGTCTCGTCCGGGCCGATTCCGTCGATTTTTCCGCCGCTGCCCTGGCTCAGGCGGTGGGAACCCAACAGACGGTCGCGATGCCGCAACTGCTGGTCAACGAAGAGGTCGTCCGCTGGAACATGGCACGCATCTTCATGGACACCCTCTTCGGCGATTCGGCGGACGGGGAAGAAAACAAACAAGACGAATCGGTCGAAACGATGGTTACGGAGGCATCTTTCGACGCTCTGCTGGAAGAGGCAAGCAGGGATGTGGAAAACGGTCGGGTTTGATCTCCCTGCCGGGGTGATCGTCTGGGAAATTATTGAAAGAAAAAAGGGGTCTGGGGGATTGCCCCCAGACCCCTTTTTTCTTTTAATAATTTTTTATTTTCCGGGACATGCATATGGCAGAGCAGCAAAAGAACATTCTGATCACGGGATGTTCTTCAGGGATCGGCCACGCGAGCGCGATCGCATTGAAACAACGCGGCTGGCGCGTTTTCGCCACCGCCCGCAAACCTCACGATGTGGAACGGTTGCGCGGCGAAGGATTCGAATCATGGCCGCTTGACCTCGATGATTCAAATTCGATCGAATACGCCCTGGCACGAATCCTCGACACCAGTCAAGGACGTCTCGATGCCCTGTTCAATAATGGCGCCTACGGTCAACCAGGCGCCATGGAAGACCTGTCACGCGACGCCCTGCGCCGCCAATTCGAAACCAACCTGTTCGGAACCCACGAACTGACCCGCCAGGTTCTGCCAGTGATGCGCCGCCAGGGAAACGGACGAATCCTGCAAAACAGTTCCATCCTTGGCTTCGTCGCCCTCCCCCACCGCGGCGCCTACGTCGCTACCAAGTTCGCCCTGGAAGGGATGACCCAGGCAATGCGTCTGGAAATGCGCGGCACAGGCATCCACTTCATCCTGATTCAACCCGGTCCCATCAATACCCCGTTTCGCGACAACGCCCGGCAGGCCTTCCTCGAACACGTCCGCACCGAATCAAGTCACCACTTGAAAAAATACGAACGCTGGCTCACGGAGCACCAAAGAAACCAATCCTCCGGTGGCATTTTCTCCCGCCCTCCTGAAGCGGTGGTCGCCAAAGTCATCCACGCCCTCGAAAGTCGCCACCCCCGTCTCCGTTACGGAGTCACCGTCCCCACCCACATCGCAGCCCTGCTGCGCCGGGCTCTGCCCTTCACCCTGCTGGAACGATTGCTGGCCCGGGGATGACCGTTCTCAAGCCCTTCCAGCCTGCTCTTTCTTGATCAACCGCTCGCCAAGCCTTTGCATGTTGCCCATGGAAAGAAGATGGGCATAGACCCAGCTCAATTCGCCGGAACGAAACAATTCCAGAGCCTTGTTTTTCTCCAGTTGCAGCAGCTTGTTTTCATCGACGCCCAGCAACCCCCCCATGTGCAGCTTCTGACCGCCCGGCAGTTGCGCCTGGGCGTTCAAGTCGGTAAAAAGATCAAGGTCCCGCAAACGGTTGACGAAAACCTCGGTGCGGCGGTATTGCCCCTGGTAATCCTGAAGAAATTTGATGGCACTGTTGAGAAAATCGGTAGGTTCTCCCGCATCGTCGAAAAGCCTGCGCCCCTCCTTTTGGTCAAAGCCGGCAAACGTTTCATCGATGCACACCGTCTTCTGGCCATCATCCGTTCCCGATCCGGCCAGAATGAACGGATAACGGCGGATGAACGCAGGGACATAATGGGCATCCCAACGATTTTCGCCATCGACATAAAGGTTTTCATCATTGCGCAACCCCAGAAGCGCCACCGGAATCACCAAGTCCCCCGCCCGCGTGAAAACGATGCAATATTCCTTGGCGGCGTGAACAAACTCCACCCCGGCCAACATCACCGAATTGGTCACGCGGCTGAAGCCATAAAGATTGTCCGCCGGACGAATGGCAAGGGTCCGGTGCCGGTCCTTGTTGAGGGGAACCGGACGTTCATAAAAAAGAAGTTGTGCCATGCCGCATCACCTTCCAGGTTTCATTTGAGTTTTGACAGATTCGCACTGTCGATGATGGCTGGTGTCTTGTCCAGCAAATCCTTGAGAAACTGGGCACGCAACGTTTCCATCCGTTGTTTTTTCAATCCCGCCACCAAAACCGGCTTGGCCTCCTCCAACGACCGGACCGAGGCCGGCTTGCTTTCGATGAGTTTGATGATGTGCAACCCCTGCGGGCTTTGAACCGGTCCCTTGATTTCTCCCGCCTTCATGGTTTCAACCACCTTTCCCACCTCCGGGACCATCTGGTTCATGGGAATCCATCCCATGTCCCCACCATCCTGGGCACTCTCGGAATGTTGCGAATGTTCCCGGGCCAAGGCGGCAAAATCGGCATTGGCCTTTTTCGCCTTGTTGAACAGATCGTTCATCTTTTCGGTAGTGGCCTTGTTGGCCTTCTCGTCTGTGGTCAGAGGAAGAAAAATCTGCGCCAGGTGCGCCTGGGACGGAACCTGGAAATGGGCCTGATTTTTCTCATAGGCATCCTTGATCATCGCCTCGTCGGGAAATTGTTCTTCCGGACGCGACCGGGAATTGAGATAGAGTTCCAGCAAGGTGTTCTCGCCGGCCCGCTCCATGGCCCATTGCACCTGAGGTTGCTTGTCGAATCCGGTGGTGTTGGCCTGTTGCAGAATGAACTTCTTGAACAATTCCTCGCGAATGGTCTGTTCCAGAAGCTGCGGATTGGTCAGGACCCGGGTTCTGGCCCGGGCATCGCTGTTGGCAAACAACCGGTTCAATTCCGAAGTGTACAGTTTGACCCCCCCCATCGAGGCAATGACGGTTTCCCCGGAAACGGCGTTCCCCTTCCGGCCCGGGTCCTCCTTGGCCAGCACCCCCTGGGACAACAACAGCATTCCCGTGAAAACAACCCATCCCCATCCCACCGCATATTTTTTCATCCCGGCAAACGGCATGGCCGCAACTCCTTTTTCATTTTCATCGACAGACATCGACAGACATGAAGCAAAACGAACCCCAGGCGTCCAAGGCATGAAACGACAACGTACAATAATTCATGGGTTGCGTGCAATTTTCTGTTGCACCAACAGATTCGATTCCCCCCCGTTCTGGTTCGAAAACTCCCGATTGAGAAGTTCCATGCCATCGGGGTTGAAAACGATGGGGTTTTCCTCCGACCAGCGGGCAAGATTTCGTTTCAGATTTTCCGCAGTCTGCCTCTGCCTCAGGGTTCGACGCAACGATTCGGCCATTTCGGCAAAACTTTTCTGTCCTTCGACTGCCTCGGCCACCTTCTGGACGATATGATACCCCCGTTCCGTCTCCAGGGGACCGATGACCGCATCATTTTCCACGTCTTTCAAACCATTTTTGAACGCCTGGGGCAACGTGGCGAAATTTTTCCATCCCATATCCCCTCCCTGGGCCGCGGTTTCGGGATCCATCGACAGTTTTCGTGCCAGGGAAGGAAAATCGGCGCGATTTTTCCGCGCCATGGCGAACAACGCCGCGCTCTTAACCCGCGCCGCCTCGGAATTGCCGCCAAATGGAACAAAAATCTGCCGCAGATGGACCCGCCGCACCGTTTTGCTACGTTCCAACCCCTCCCGATAGGTCCGCTGCAAGGTTGCCTCGTCGGGAAAGTGGACCTGGGGCGTGGTGATGGCGGACAGATACTGACCGCGCAGCGATTCCTCCTCCGCCTGTTGCATCCGACGCAACGCCCCCGACCGGATCATCGTTTCATCCTCGATGGCCAGGGTTTCAAGATATTTCCGCGTGACCTCCCAACGAATCCGCCAGCCCAGGGCCTCCTCGTCGGCCAGAAGGCGACTCCGGGTCCCTTTCGGCAATCGATCGAGCCAGGCCTTCAACTCCCCCGCTTCAAGTACGACGCCACCCATCGACGCCACCTTCTCACCCGATTCCACCCCCGTCAACCGCACGGGTGGCAATTCCTTGACATCTTCCGCCGGTTCCGCCCCCGTCATCGAAAGCTGACTCGGAGTGGTCGTCAAACATCCGGTCAACAAGACCGGAATCATCATGGCCAATACCTTGAAACCACAACGGTGACGGTAATTCATGGTCTGATCCCTCGCAAAGCGGGCTGGCTTTCATCCGTTCCCCTCGATTCCTCCCGCACCGTGATGCAGCCCTCTATTCACCACCTCATTGAAGAGACGCACCAACGGCACTTCCCAAGACCAAGCAATAAAATTGCCGAATCGATCGGAACCCTCCCATTTTCCATCGCGACGTGGAATTCTCGTCATTCCTCATTTTTTCCTTGCACACACAGGGTACGGAGGGATATAAAAGAAATTTTTTAACGCTAATAGAATCGGGTTCGGTCGCCACGGTCCAAAACCACTCGGAGAACGAAGGATTTCGCTTCCCAGAGGCTCATGAACGTATATTGTGGGAAAATAGCGATTTTTCCCCGGACGGGATGCTCAGGATTTCAGACAGGTTCCCATGATCAAGATGCCACATGTCATTCCCAGTTACTCCCGCTTCCCCGTCACCTTCGTCCGCGGCGAAGGGGTCGTCCTCTGGGATGACGAAGGAAAAACCTATCTTGATTTTCTCTCCGGCATTGGCGTCAACAACCTCGGACATTGCCATCCAAAGGTTGTGGCGGCGATCCGTGAACAGGCGGGGCGATTGATTCACACCTGCAACCTGTACCGCATCCCCCTTCAGGAAGAGTTGGCCAAGGCGCTCACCGACTCCTGTTTCGCCGAGCAGGTCTTCTTCTGCAACAGCGGCGCCGAGGCCAACGAAGCAGCCATCAAACTGGCGCGCAAAACCATGTACGAGCGCAAGCAGAGCCATCGTCATGAAATCATCACCGCCAACAACGGCTTTCACGGTCGCACCCTGGCGACTCTGACCGCCACTGCCCAGGACAAGGTACAAAAAGGGTTCGCCCCTCTCCCCGCCGGATTCAAATATGTTCCGTACAACAATCCCCAGGCGGTGGAACAAGCGGTGGGAGAAAATACCGCCGCCATCATGGTCGAGCCCATCCAGGGGGAATCGGGGATCGTCATCCCGGACGTGGATTATCTCCCGGCCCTGCGCGACATCGCCGATCGCCACGATCTTCTTTTGATCTACGACGAAGTTCAGACCGGCATGGGACGGACCGGTCGGTTCTGGTGTCATCAGCACGAGCAGGCGGCGCCCGACATCATGACCTCGGCCAAGGCCCTGGCCTCAGGCATTCCGATGGGCGCCTGTCTGACCACGGCCAAGGTGGCCAGCGCCTTCAGTCCCGGATCCCATGGCTCGACCTTCGGTGGCAATCCCCTGGCCTGTGCCTCCGCCCTGGCGACGGTTTCGGTGATCAATGGGGATGGCTTTCTCGACGCGGTTGCCGAAAAGGGGGCCTACCTTCTGGACGGTCTGAAAAAAATTGCCGCCAACCATAAAATGGTCATCGATGTTCGCGGTCGTGGTCTGATGGCTGGAATCCAACTCAACTCGCCCGCCGAGGAAACGGTCAGCATCTGCCTGTCGCGAGGGCTTCTGGTCAGTTGTCAGATGGGCACCATCATCCGCATGTTGCCGCCCCTCATCGTCGAAAAAGAAGAAATCGACAAGGCCCTGGCCATCTTCGGTGGCGTATTGAATGACCTGTTCTGATCATGAACTCCATAACCTTGAAAAAACGTGATCTTCTTTCCCTGATGGACCTGGACCTGTCGGAAATCCAGCGTCTGTTCACGCGGGCGTCCGAACTCAAGGAATCCCTCGCCAGGGGTGACACAACCCGGACGCTGGAAGGGCGAACCCTGGGAATGTTGTTCGAAAAGCCCTCGACCCGGACGCGGGTCTCCTTCGAGGTGGGGATGTATCAACTGGGGGGGCATGCCTTGTTTCTCTCCTCCAAGGAAATCCAGTTGGGCCGCGGCGAAACCATCTCCGACAGCGCCCGAGTCCTGTCACGTTATCTCGATGCCCTGATGATTCGCACGTTCGCCCATGAAAATGCGGTCACGCTGGCCCGATTCGCCACGGTTCCAGTCATCAATGGATTGTCCGATCATTTTCATCCCTGTCAGATTCTGACTGACATTTTCACCTATCAGGAAAAACGGGGCTCCCTGGAAGGACGCAAGGTGGCGTTTGTCGGCGACGGCAACAACATGGCCCATTCCTGGATCCTTGCCAGCGTCAAGATGGGGTGTCATCTGACCCTGGCCTGCCCGATCAACTACGATCCCGATCCTGTGGTCTTGAGCATGGCCCAGGGGCAAACCAAAACCACGGGGATCGGATCGATCTCCTTGACACGCGATCCCAGGGAAGCGGTGGCGGATGCCGACCTGGTGGTCACCGACACCTGGATTTCGATGGGACAGGAGCAGGAACGCCAACGTCGGTTGCGGGCGTTTGCCGGTTTTCAGGTCGATCGAACATTGATGCGTCTGGCGAAAAAAGATGTCCTGTTCATGCATTGCCTGCCGGCGCATCGTGACGAGGAGGTCTCCTCGGAGGTGCTGGACGGAGAACATTCGGTGGTGTGGGATGAGGCGGAAAACCGGTTGCATGTGCAGAAGGCCATCCTCGAATGGCTGATCCTCAGACGTTTTTAAAAATATTAAGGATGGGTCCGGGAAGGGGTTTCCCCTTCCCGGTGGGGTTTGGGGCAACGCCCCAAGGTTTTGGTTTTTCCACACCTCCGCCGCCCCCGGACCCCCGCAATCGTTTACGGAGACGGACATGACGGAACGGGTAAAAAAAGTCGTTCTCGCCTATTCGGGTGGACTGGACACCTCCATCATCCTCAAATGGCTTCAAGACACCTACCAGTGCGAAGTCGTCACCTTTTCCGCCGACCTGGGGCAGGGAGAAGAGCTTGAGGAAGCACGCGCCAAGGCCAAACAGTTTGGCGTCCGCGAAATTTTCGTCGAAGACCTCAAGGAAGAGTTTGTCCGTGATTTTGTATTCCCGATGTATCGAGCCAACGCCCTGTATGAAGGGGTGTACCATCTGGGAACCTCGATCGCCCGTCCCCTGATCGCCAAGCGCCAGATTGAAATCGCCAACCTTACCCAGGCGGATGCCGTTTCCCATGGCGCCACCGGCAAGGGAAACGACCAGGTCCGGTTCGAACTGGGCTATTACGCCCTGAAACCCAATATTCGCGTCATCGCTCCCTGGCGCGAATGGAACCTGACCTCGCGGGAAAAACTTGTCGCCTACGCCGAAACCCACGGCATTCCCGTCCCCCGTGGCAAAAAGGGAGAAGCCCCCTACTCCATGGACCGCAACCTGCTCCATCTTTCCTTCGAGGGAAAAATTCTCGAAGATCCCTGGCGGGAACCCGATGAAGACATGTTTGTCCTGTCCGTCTCTCCGGAAAAAGCCCCCGACAAGGCAACTTATGTCGAACTTGAATTCATCAAGGGCGACTTGGCGGCCATCGATGGAGAAAAGATGTCCCCCGCCCAACTTCTGACCCGCCTCAACCAGCTGGGAGGAAGCAACGGCATCGGACGCCTGGATCTGGTGGAAAACCGCTATGTCGGCATGAAATCGCGTGGTGTCTACGAGACCCCGGGAGGAACCATTCTCGGCATTGCCCACCGGGCGATGGAATCGCTGACCCTGGATCGTGAAGTCGCCCATCTCAAGGATGAACTGGCGCCACGCTACGCCGCCCTGATCTACAACGGTTACTGGTTTTCTCCCGAGCGCCAGATGATCCAGACCATGGTGGATGCCTCCCAGGTTGCGGTCAACGGTGTCGTGCGGCTGAAACTGTACAAAGGCAACGTCACCGTCGTCGGTCGCAAATCGGAAGCAAGCCTGTTCGATCCCACCATCGCCACCTTCGAGGAAGACCAGGGGGCCTATCACCAGGCGGACGCCCACGGGTTTATCAAACTCAACGCCTTAAGAATGCGCATTGCCGCCAATCTGAGGAATCGCGCATGACCCGACCCGCCGGCGGCAAACTCTGGGGTGGCCGTTTTCGTGAACCCACCAATGCCTTCGTCGAACGGTTCACGGCATCGATTCACTATGACCAAAGGCTCTTTCGTGAGGATATCCGGGCCTCCTCGGTCCATTGCCGCATGCTGGCACGGCAGGGAATCATCGCTCCCGAGGAGGCGGAACAGATTCTTTCGGGCCTGGAACGGGTCCGGGGTGAAATCGAGGCCGGAACGATGTCCTTCCGCACCGAGCTTGAAGACATTCACATGCATGTCGAAAGCCGCCTCAAGGAATTGATCGGCCCGGTCGCCGGCAAGCTGCATACGGCACGTTCCCGCAATGATCAGGTGGCCACCGACCTCAGGCTCTATCTGCGCGGCGAGGTCGATGAACTGATCGCCGCCCTTGGCGCCGTGCGTCACAGCCTGCTGGACCTTGCCAAAATTCATGTCGAAACCCTGCTTCCCGGGTTTACCCACCTGCAAAACGCCCAACCGGTAAGCCTTGCCCATCATCTGCTCGCCTACTTTGAAATGTTCACCCGCGATCGGGAACGTTTGACCCTTCTGCGACCCCGGGTCAACCAGTTGCCCCTGGGTTCGGCGGCCCTGGCGGGAACGCCATTTCCCATTGATCGCGAATGGGTCGCCAGGGAACTGGGTTTTGATGGGGTGTGCCGCAATTCCATGGATGCCGTTTCCGACCGTGATTTTGTCCTTGAAATTGCCTTCACCGGGGCATTGATCATGGGTCACCTGTCACGTTTTTCCGAGGAATTGATCCTCTGGTCATCGACACCGTTCGGTTTCATCGAACTGCCCGATGCCTTCTGTACCGGCTCCTCGATCATGCCCCAGAAGAAAAACCCCGACGTGCCGGAGTTGGTTCGGGGCAAAAGTGGCCGGGTCACGGGACATCTGGTAGGGCTTCTCATGATGATGAAGGGGCTGCCTCTGGCCTACAATCGCGACATGCAGGAAGACAAGGAACCCATATTCGATGTCGTGGACACGGTGGGCGGCTCGTTGCGACTGTTCGCCGACCTGATTCCCGGCATCCAGGTTCGCAAGGAGAAGATGGCCGCCGCCGCCGCCGGAGGCTTCACCACCGCCACCGATTGCGCCGATTATCTGGTCAGGAAAGGGGTCCCCTTTCGCGAGGCGCACGAAATCACGGGAAAAATTGTGCGCCTGTGCGTCGAGGAAAACACGACGCTTTCTTCCCTTTCCCTTGTGGCCATGCAAAACGTGGATCCGCGCATCGGCCCGGATATTCACGAGGTGCTTCGGGTGGAAGCCTCGGTGAACGCCCGTCGTTCCCAGGGAGGCACCGCCTTCGAAACGGTACGCCAAGCCCTGGAAACGGCGGAAACGTTCCTGAATGCCGAAGGAAACCATGCTTTTTCTGGAACAATGGCGCCCAAAAAAGGAAAAGATCATGGGACGACCTGAGTCAAACGCCTTGAGTCCCGAGGAAATACGACGCACTGCGTTGGCCACGTTGCACCACTTTCCCGTCATGGACCAAAAGCGCCTGGACAAAGAATTTGCCGACTTGCGCAAAGAGTGGGACCGCCTCGACCGTCCCCACCCTGCCCCCGACTTCTCATTTGCCGACGTTTCCCACCCTTAAATGACGTTGGAACAAGGTTCTGATGACGCCACGGAAGCGTCTGACGACAGGACTGGACGACCTTGGATCGAGCACTATGAAAATGGGTCGGCGAAAAAGAATGGCAACCCACAGCAACAGATTCTCAAACGCAAGCGGCAACCCAAGTTTGGAAGCAATGGAGCGCACCATGAACAAAATATTCAATTTTTCATTGTTTGCCCGGGTTTCTTCATGAGATTGATGCACCGGTCTGAGGACAGGTGACTCGGTATACCCCGAAACCTGGTCGAGATGATCGGGAAGCAGATCATACTTCCTGGCGACTTCATAAATCTCACTGCCAGGATAGGGGAAGAAGAAAAAACACCGGCCATAATCGGCACGCAATTCCTGATTGAACCGGAAGGTCTCCCGAGCCATCGCATTGGTTTCAAAGGGGAGACCGACAATGTTGAAGGCAAAGGTCTTCAGACCGTATTTTTTCACGATGGCAAAGGCCTTGCGAATCTTGTCGTTGGAATGCTGACGGTTCAACAGATTTTTTCGCAACCATTCGTTCCCCGATTCAATGCCGAATTCAATGGAGGCACAGCCGGAATTTTTCAGGCTTTCGACCACCGGCTCGTTGATGGTTTCGACACGGGCGTTGCAAATATACGGCAGACCAATGGTTTTTTTGTAGACCTCACAAAATTCGACGATCCATTTCTTGTTCAACGTGAAGGTATCATCGGCGAAAAGAATCTGGCGCGTTTCGGGAAAAAGGGCCAGATTGCCCTTGATGATCTCCATGGACCGGGCAATGGAGGGAAACCTGACATAATCCTTTTTGTTGGGATAGGCATCGCGCAGGACATGGTTGCAACAGTAGCTGCACTTGTAGGGACAGCCGCGTCCCAACAACATGGGAAAGGATTCGCCCCCCTCCCTGATGATTTTCTTGAAATCGAACAAGGTATAATCGGGCAGAGCCAGATCGTCGAGCAGCGGCAGTGGGGCTACCGGATTTCTGACGATGCCCCGATCGGTCCTGAAGATCATGCTCGCGGTTGTCGAAGGGTCGTCACCGCGGTCCAGGCGTCCCGCCAGTTCAAGCATCGGCACCTCCCCTTCTCCGATGCAAACGGCATCCACCCGAGGCAACTCCTGAAACAATCCTTCCTTGACGAGCGTTCCGTGAACCCCACCGACAATGGTAAGGGGTTTGTGCTTTCGTTCCAGGGCAAGAAAAGACTGGGCATACCGCAATTGATTGGTGGTGAAGGACAGTCCCAGAAGGTGCGGCCTGCGCGTCTCGATACGCTCGATCGCCCTGGGAATATCCTCCACGGCAATGAGATGATCCAGGGCAACCTGGTGTCCATGCTGTTTCAGATTGCCGATGATATAGGCCAAACCGTGATGAAACGAAGGATAGAAACCCGTCCGTACATCGAAATAGACAATATGAATATCAGCCATGAATCCCTATCCAGTTCAGGAAACCATCCATCCGTGCGGAAGTGGTCGGGCGCGGGTATCGCATGTCACACCGCCCCGATCTTGCCATAAAACGGCGGGCAACTTAAAGCACACACGAGAATGAAAACCCGTCCCCTGGCCTGAAACCGTCAGACCTACAAACTTTGCATGCTTTTGTCTTTCTGCTTCATGTTTTGCAGATCGCTGACGGTGGCGCCATCCATGCCGCGCATGTAGACCACCACCGGGACATTGCCGCTGTTGCGGACCACGACCTCATCCCCCCGACGGGGTTCCCGCAACGCGGCGAAGCCGATGCCGTCGATGTTGAAAAGACGGACCGTTTCACCCGACACCCCACCCGCATAATGAATCACTTCGAGAGAAGCGGGTTGGACCGATTCGAATTGAAGCAGCACGGGATCCTTGCCCCCCTGATCCAGGGAGAGACGGGTCGCGGCCCCCGGCGGGACGATAAAACGGTTGGTCCAGTTGACGCGCGCTTCGGCCTGGCTGAACTGGACATCCTGAATGGCCAGACGGGGCGGCGTCGAAACCGTGGTCGCCACCTGGCGGACCGGTTCACGTTCCGCCGAAGGAAAAACGCCAAGGGCCAGAACGACCACCGCCACCCCACCGACGAAAGAAAACGGTTGCAATACCACGGAACGGGGCGAGAAGAACCACCCCCAGGCGCGACGCATCGGTTCCAGAAGCGGGGAAGAGTGACGCGACGCATGCGCCGCCATCCGTTGGGCCACCGCCCGATCGGTCAATCCCTTGTCCGCCACCGTTTGCCGTTCCTGCCGCAAGGCCTCTTGAAACCCCCGCTCCAACCCAAGCAGTTGGGCCATTTCCTTCAAGGTCCACGGCTCGGTCACCGCCAACCGGTACAAATGACGCATTTCCGCCCGATCCAGATCGGCTTCGAGGCCACGGCTGAGCAATTCCTGGTCTTGTTCGTCCAACATGATCGTTCCTCGAAGGTCTGGATCGTCGTCAGGAGATCGTTACTGTCTGTTGGTAACCGTGGATCGGTAAAAGTTTCAGGGAATCGACCCGGAAAAAGTCAATCGGAATCAAAGGTAAACAGATCCCCCGTGCCGTCGTTCTCGAAACCGGCGCGCAGGGCTTTTCGCGCCCTGAAAACGCGGGTCTTGACGGTGGCCTCGGGCAGTTCAAGCATCCTTGCCGCCTCGCGATAGCTCAACCCTTCAAGGCAAACCAATACCAGTGCCTCGCGCAGGTCCCGGGAAAGATGATGTTCGATACCATTTTTCAGGGCGACGAGACGGGCCTGTCGTTGACAGGCATCGTGGGGATTTTCCCCCGTGTCGATGACCTCGGTCAGTTCGACATCATCGGCGACGGCAAAACGGAAGGAGGAGGAACGATTGACATGATTGAGGACCAGGTTGCGGGCGATTCCAAGGACCCAGGTCGAAAACATGGAATTGCCGCGAAAATGATCCAGATGACGGCAAACCTCGAAAAAGGTCTCCTGGGTAAGATCCTGGGCATCCTCATGGGAAAGGGAGTGACGGAGGATAAAACGGAACACCCGTTGTTCCAGGCGTTTGAGCAGTTGGGCAAACGCCTGGACATCCCCGTTCCTTGCCGCTTCCACATCCCTCAGATCGGGATCCGGCCCCTTGGCGCTGGTCACCGCGGTATTCCGGCAATGCAAAAGATTTGCGACGCCGATCCGGTGACCACAATCTGGCCGCGGGCCGTCACCCGGGTTCGGCATTCGGCCAACCAACCGGGCTGACTGTTCTGGGAAACGGGGACATACCCGGTCACGACAAGCAGCGAGGCGATGGACTGCCCGTTCTGGAGACAATCATCACAACACACGGTCGCGCCCGGAGCCAGATCGGCCTCGAAAGGGGTACTGTCCAGGGATTGGCCATGGACGGGAACATCGGTGTCGTTGACAAGGCAAAAGGCCCCCGCCTCGATCGGAAAGATCATCAGAATCCCCAACAGCCATTGTCGCCAATATTTTTTTACATTCATGATCCCACGCCTCGAATCCCGACAAGAGTCTCCCTGGAACCGCCGCGGCCATCATCACCCCATCCGACGGATCGATCATCGTCCCCATTTTCGTGGGTGACGCGCTCAAGAAAAAAGTTCCCCGGAACGATTCGGGCCACCTGCCGATGTTCGAAGCCTTGAAACCTTTCTTTCCAATCCGTTACCGCTGATATAAAATGAAGCGTTCTTTTTTCGGAATTCCTGAATCTTCGCGTCTTAAGGAAAGGGACAACCATGAAAACCGGATACTGTCTCCTGCCGGCCCTGGGGCTGGTCCTGCTGTTCGCCACGGGCAGCTCCCGGGCCGACATCATCGACGATGGTGAAGCGGTATTCAAGAAGTGCAATGTCTGCCATAATCTTATCGATGACGGAAGCAAAAAGGTCGGCCCCAATCTGGGTGGCGTCATCGGGCGCAAGGCGGGAACCTTGAAAGGTTACACCTTCTCTCCGGCCATGACCGCAAGCGGCATCGTCTGGAACCGGGAATCGCTCGATCGTTTTCTCACGAAACCCACAGCGGTCGTTCCCAACACCCAATCGACCTTTCCCGGCCTCGCGGAACCAACCGAGCGCAGTGCGGTCATCTCCTTTCTCGAAGCCCTGGCGGAATCATGAACCGTCATGGTTCCCTGCCCGAAGGAGACCCCCGGAGCACCTTTCCGGTCTCCCTCGGGTCCGACATGCCCTTTTCATGCACTTGCCCCGCCGCCACGCATTTCCCATATTGCCGGAGTTGGAAGGAAATGGCACAATCGGCAATCGTCACACGCGACCCGTGAACATTCCATTCACACTTCCCCGGAGAACCCAGTGACCCCCGCCAATCGTGGATTGTTCCCCATGCTGATGGCCCTGTCGCTGCTTGCCGGTTGCGGCCACAAGGGCAACCTGTATCTGGAAACGGAGGCGATCAAACAACAGACGCAATCGGCGAAACAACCGGATACTCCAGAGCAAAGGCCGGCAACTCCGGAGCAAAAACCGGTTGAGGGTCCCTGATCATTCGTTCTCTCTTTTTTCCGACGGGCCAATCATGGACCATTTTCATTACCTGGATGACCGGATCCATTGCGAAGAGGTCCCCCTGGACCAGATCGCCGAAACGGTCGGCACGCCGTTCTATTGTTACTCCGAAAAAACATTGCTCCACCATCTGACGGTGTTTCAGCAGGCATTCGCCAAGACGCCGCATCTGATCTGCTATTCGGTGAAGGCCAACAGCAATCTTGCCGTACTGGATCTTCTGGCCCGTCACGGCGCCGGATTTGACATCGTTTCGGGCGGCGAACTGGAACGGGTGCGCCGAATCGGCTGCCCCGGCGACAGGATCGTCTTTTCCGGGGTCGGAAAAACAGCTGCGGAAATCCGACAGGCCCTCGCCCGAAACATACTCATGTTCAATGTCGAAAGCCGCTCCGAACTCTATCGCCTCGATACCCTCGCCGGAGAAATGGGACTCAAGGCCCCCATCGCCCTCAGGATCAATCCCGATGTCGATCCCCAGACCCATCCTCACATTTCCACCGGCCTTAAACGCAATAAATTCGGCATCCCCCATGACAATGCCCTCGATCTTTACCGTCATGCCGCCAACCTGCCGCATATCGACGTCATCGGCCTGGATTGTCACATCGGCTCCCAGTTGACGACCCTCGCCCCCTTCGTCGATGCCCTCAAACGGGTCCTGACCCTGGTGGGCGCCTTGAAACGCGAAGGGATTCCCCTGCGTTTCCTTGATCTTGGCGGTGGTCTGGGAATCCCCTACGATCAATCGCGCCCCCCCCCCCTGCCCGATCATTATGCCAGCGCCCTGCTCAAGGAACTCGAAGGCTTCGACCTGACCCTGATCCTGGAACCGGGACGGGTCATCGCCGGCAACGCCGGGGTTCTCGTCACCCGGGTCGAATACATCAAGGAAAACGAGGACAAACGATTCATCATCACCGATGCCGGCATGAACGACTTGTTGCGTCCGGCGCTGTACAACGCCTATCACGGCATTCAACCGGTCATCCGCCGTTTCGGTGACGACGAGGCGGTGGTGGATGTCGTCGGTCCCATTTGTGAATCGGGAGATTTTTTCGCCCGCGACCGATTGCTGCCGCCGTTCGCCGAAGGGGATCTGCTGGCGATTCGTTCGGCGGGGGCCTATGGTTTCGTCATGAGCGGCAACTACAACACCCGCCCCCGGGCCGCCGAGGTCATGGTCCGCGGCAATCGGTTCGCGGTCGTCCGTCGCCGGGAAACCCTCGATGAACTGCTTGGCCCCGAATCCCTGTTTCCGACCGATCATTCCTAGGTCCCCCATTCCGAGTCACAGAAAGATCCGATTCCATGCGTTTCATCGATCTGCAAACCCAATACGAAAACTACAAGGAAGAAATGGATCGCGCCATCGCCGAAGTCCTCTCTTCCTGCCAATTCATCAACGGTCCACAGGTGGCAAAACTTGAATCGACGCTGGCCGGTTATGTCGGAGTTCGCGAAGGGATCGGTTTTTCCTCGGGAACCGACAGCCTTCTGGCGGTGCTCATGGCCTGGTCCATCGGTCCCGGCGACGAGGTGATCACAAGCCCCTTCACCTTTTTTTCCTCGGCGGAGGTCATCGCCCAGCTGGGTGGCCGGCCCGTCTTCGTCGATGTGCGGGAGGACACCCTCAACCTTGACCCCGATCTTGTGGAAGCGGCCATCACCTCCCGTACCCGGGCGATCATGCCGGTCAGCATCTTTGGTCAATGCGCCGACATGACACGAATTCAAGCCATAGCCCGCAACCACAATCTCAAATGCCTGGAAGACGGCTGTCAATCCTTCGGCGCGACCCACCAGGGTCACCACTCATGCAGCCAGGCCCACGCCGGAGCGACCTCCTTCTTTCCCGCCAAATCGCTCGGATGTTACGGCGATGGCGGCATGGTGTTCACCGATGATGGTGACCTGGCGGTCCTGTTGCGCAGCATTCGCGAACACGGACAGAAGGTTCGCTACCATCATCAACGTCTTGGCATGAACGGTCGTCTGGATACCATGCAGGCGGCGGTACTGCTGGTCAAGTTTGCCCATTTCGAGGATGAGATCGCCCGGCGGCAGAACATTGCCCGGCACTACATGAATCACCTGCCCGAGGGGATCCGCGGACCGGTCGTCCTGCCGGAAAACCGCAGCGTCTTTTCCCAGTTCACCATCCGTACCGCCCATCGTGACCAGATCCAGGCCGCCCTGCAACAGGAAGGCATTCCCACCGCCATTCACTATCCCGTCCCGTTGCACCATCAACCGGTGTTTTCCGGACTTCAACCGCACAGCCCCCTTCCCGTCGCCACCCGGGCAGCGCAAGAGGTTCTCTCCCTCCCCATGCATCCCTTCCTGACCGAGGCCCAGCAGGACCGGGTGCTCGATGCCCTGACCCGGGCGGTCGCGTCATGCCGTTGAACGATGAAACAGGGGGTGATGATTCCACGGCCTTGATCATGATGGGCCAGCAACTGGAATCGCTCTACCAGGCGTTGCTCAAAGTACCCCGCGCCACCGGGGATCACACCGATCTGTGCCGCATGCACAATCGGGGTCTTTCTCCCGCAAGCGATGAACAGTGCCGTTGCCATGTCGGACCGGTCCGGGCCGCCCTGGCGCGGTATCGGTTGTGGAAAGATGGTTGACAGGCAACCATCATGTTTGTGGAAATCGCCCTTCCGGGTCCGCTGAATACTTTTTTTACGTATTCTCTCCCCGAATCGCTTCACCACTGCCAACCGGGATCGCTGGCACTGGTTCCGGTAGGGCGCGGTCAACGGGTCGGGGTCGTCTGGCATATTCTGGAACAGCCGCAATGGACCGGAGGCAGCATCCGTCCCATTCTTGATCTTCTGTCCCCGAAACCGCTGTTCGATGCCGAGCTGATGGATTTGCTCGAATGGATCAGCCGTTATTATCTGTGCCCCATCGGCCTGGTCATCGCCGCCGCCATGCCCTCGCATCTGCGCTTCGAGGCCCAGAGACGGGTTCATTGGGTCGGCGACGACCAACCCGCGACCGCCGATTCAATTCCCCTGGCAACCCTGTTCAAAAAACAAAAAAGCCTGACACTCGCAACCCTGAAACGCCACATGGGAAGCCGGGGACTGGAAAAGAAACTTCAGACCCTGGAAAAACAGGGAATCGTCCGTCTGGAAACACGCTATCGCCCACGCCATGCCCACGAAACAACCCGCGAACCGGTAACCTGGCCCGCCCCCGGCGATCAACTTCATCAGGATCAGACACCGCCATCATTGAACGCCGAACAACATGCCGCCGTCGAATATTTGACAAGCGCATTGAAGGAGCGGATCTTTCGTCCGTTTCTCCTGGAAGGGGTGACCGGCAGCGGCAAGACCGAGGTCTATTTTCGGATTGTCGAAACCTGTCTCGATCTTGGCCGCCAGGTATTGATGCTGGTCCCGGAAATCGGTCTGACGCCGCAGATGGTGCAACGTTATCGGGAACGGTTTCGCAGCGAATTGGCACTGTTTCACTCCGGGATGGGAGATCGACAACGGTTCGATGCCTGGCAGAATCTTCGATCGGGACGGGCAAGAGTGGTCATCGGAACCCGCAGCGCCCTTTTTGCCCCATTCCCCGATCTTGGACTGGTCATCGTGGATGAAGAACACGACACCTCCTACAAACAGGAAGGGTCGGTCCCTTATCATGGTCGCGATATGGCGGTCGTCCGGGCACGAAGAGCGGGGGCACTTTTGATTCTGGGAAGCGCCACCCCTTCGATGGAAAGCCTGTACAACGCCCAGACAGGACGGTTCACCCATCTCAAGCTCAACCATCGCGCCACCGGCGCTACACTTCCCACCATTCGGACAATCCACCTGGGACAAAAAGAAAACCAAAGGTTAAACGGCAAACATTCCCTGATCAGCCGTCCCCTGGAAGAGGCCGTGCGTCAGACCCTCGATTCCGGGTTTCAGACGTTGTTGTTTCTCAACCGCCGCGGTTGGGCACCCTCGTTATTGTGCCATCGCTGCGGCCACGCGGTCATGTGTCCCAATTGCTCGGTCACCCTGACCTGGCACGAAAAGAAAAAACGGCTCATCTGTCATTATTGCGATCATCGGCAACCGCCGATGGATGTCTGCCCCGATTGTGGTCAATTGAGTCTGTTTTTCTTCGGACCGGGCACGGAACAACTGGAGCAGGAAACCCGCCACTGTTTTCCCAAGGCACGCATCGTCCGCATCGACCGGGACTCGGTCGGGAGTCGGGAAATCGATCTGGAACATACCTTGAAGGCTTTTCATGATGGGGCGCTCGACATCCTGGTCGGCACGCAGATGACCGCCAAAGGGCATCATTTTCCCCGGTTGGCGCTGGTCGGGATCGTCCTGGCGGAAAGCGCCCTCTGGCAACCCGATTTTCGTGCCGCCGAACGGACCTGTCAATTGCTCACCCAGGTGGCAGGGCGGGCCGGACGCGAAGAAGTCCCTGGACGGGTATTGATTCAAACCTTCGATCCGGATCATTATGCCCTGGCGGCAGTGGTACGCAACGATCGTGACGGGTTCATCACCCGGGAATTGGCCTTGCGACGCGAAATCGGTTATCCCCCGTTCCAAAGATTGGCCCTGCTCCGTTTTTCGTCGCTCGTCCAAGAGGAGGGAGAACATTTTGGTCGCCGGCTCATGGAAAACCTTACCTCCTTTACCCAGGCGACGCTTCTCGGACCGGCCCCCTCACCCCTGTTCAAACTCAGGGGCCGTTTTCGCTGGCAATTGTTGATCAAGGAGAACCCCGGCACCCGGTTGCATGAATCGTTGGCCCCTCTGCTTGGGACGGCCCGGTCCCTGGCAACGAAAACCATTCGTATCGATCTGGATGTCGATCCCCATTCTTTCCTATAGCGATCCCATCGTTTAAAATGTCACTGACAGGATCGGGTCTCGACGAATCGACGAACAATAAAGAGGAAAATCCCCCCATGGCCGTGCTGCCGATACTGACCGCCCCGGACCGGCGGCTGAAACAGAAAGCCCAACCTGTCGCCGAAGTGAACGCTTCCGTGCGGCAACTTATGGAAAACATGGCCGAAACCATGTATGCCGCCCCCGGAATCGGCCTGGCCGCCCCCCAGGTCGGCATTTCGTTGAGGGTCATCTGCATCGACCTGGAACACGCCCAGGAAAAACAAGCGAAAAATCCCATCTTCATCGCCAACCCCGTCATCGTTCATGCCGAAGGGGAAATCTGCTGGAAGGAGGGATGCCTTTCAATCCCGGACTACACCGCCGAGGTCAACCGCGCCTCCCGGGTAATCGTCGAAGGACTCGGTCACGACAACCGTCCGCTGTCCCTGGAAGGAAACGATCTTTTGGCGGTTTGCCTGCAACACGAAATCGACCACTTGAACGGCAAACTGTTCATCGATCACATCTCGCCGTTGAAACGATCGATCATCGTGAAAAAATTGAAAAAACAAAAGGAGGATCCCTGATTCATGAAGCCCATGCGCATCGTCTTCATGGGAACCCCCGATTTTGCCGTTCCCAGTCTGGCAACACTCCTGACCGGGCCCGATGCCGTTGTCGGTGTGTTCACCCAACCCGACCGGGTCGCCGGTCGCGGAATGCACCTGCAACCCACACCCGTCAAACGTCTCGCCGAGACCCATGGACTTGCGATTCATCAACCGAAAACCCTGCGCCATCCGGAATCGATCGAGTTGTTGCGGCACCTGCAACCCGACCTTGTCGTCGTGACCGCCTACGGCCTGATCCTCCCCCCCGCCATTCTGTCGATTCCGCCGCATGGATGCATCAACGTCCACGCCTCCCTCCTGCCCCGATGGCGCGGCGCGGCACCGCTGCAACGGGCAATCCTCGCCGGCGACCAGGAAACAGGGGTCACCATCATGGCCATGGAAGAAGGTTTGGATACCGGTCCAATTCTGGCAATGGAAACAACCCCCATCGACGAAACCACCACCTGCGGCGGGTTGCATGATCTTCTGGCCCATCAAGGGGCGCGATTGCTGCAAACCACCATCGACGCTCTCAAGGAAGGAACCCTTCGATCCCGCCCCCAACCCGCCACGGGAATCACCTACGCCGACAAACTGGGCCAGGAAGATGAATGGATGGACTGGCAGCGGGACGCCATCTTCCTTCACCGTCAGATTCGCGCCCTCCATCCCATGCCCGGCGCCCGCACCACCTTTCACGGACAACCCCTCAAAATTGACGCAGCCCTTCCCATGGAAGGAAACTCATCAGGTCAACCGGGAGAAATTCTTTCCCTGGAAAAAGAAGGGTTTGTGGTCGCCTGCGGACGGGGAAAGCTGCGTGTGACCCAGGTGACCCCCGGCGGCAAGAAAACCATGCCGGCCCACGCCTGGATCCATGGCCGTCATCCGACTCCGGGAACGATTCTGGGACACGAATGACCCGTCACGGAAGTACCTGTCCCCCCCCTGAACGGTGACAGCATGCACTTGCATCCCAATCCGGTCGGTCCGATGATAAGGATCGATCCGGGCAAGACCGGACAAATCATTTGCTGCCGACAAGGTTCTCCTGCATCGGTTGTTGGCGTCGGGCGGATCGTGGTACACTCAAGGCCTCTGCCTTCCCGATAAAGACTACCCGAAACACTCAGGCAATGTTTCATGACGGGTCGCCAACCGCCACCCTTCCGCCGTGAATCCGAATTTGTCGATGGGTTTGAATTGAGCATGGAAGAATTCTGGGAAAAAACCGTGGCATCGATCAAGGGACAGGTCTCTCCGGAGGTGTACAATCTCTGGATCAAACCCTTGCGACCCGGGAAAAACCTGACCGATGGCCGGTTGGAAATCCTGTGCCACAACGATTTTGCCGCCGATTACGTCCGCAGTCATTATGGAACACTGCTTGAATCGGCAATGGCCGTGGAACGGGGCACCCACCAACCGTTTTTGTTTCGCGCCGACCCCGAACCGAGGCAGAGCAAAGAGGAATCGACCCCCAGGGAGCCCCGACCGGAAACAAAGACCGGGCTGGGCGCGCGCGGGAAAACGAACGCACCGGCTCCCGTTCAGGTCATGGGTCTCCTGGAACGCTATACCTTCGATTCGTTTGTCGTCGGCGCCTGCAACCAGTTTGCCCATGCCGCCGCCTCGCGCGTGGCGGATGGTCCGCCCCTGGTCTACAACCCGCTCTACATGCACGGCGGCACCGGTCTGGGAAAAACCCATCTGCTGCATGCCATCGGTCACAAGGTGCTCAAGGAACGGCCCGAAGTGAAAATCTGCTCTATTTCCTCGGAAAAGTTCATGACTCTGTTCATCGACTACACCCGCATGGGACGGGTCAACGATTTTAAAAGCCAGTTCCGCGGCGTGGACATGCTGCTGGTGGACGACATCCATTTTTTCGCCGGCAAGAAAGGGACCCAGGAAGAATTCTTCCATACATTCAATGCCCTGTACGGCGACGCCAAACAGATCGTTCTGACCTCCGACAGCCTGCCCCAGGACATGCTCCTGGACGAGCGGTTGCGCTCGCGGTTTGCCCAGGGGCTGGTGGTGGACCTGCATCCCCCCGATCTGGAAACGCGGGTGGCGATCCTCAAGAAGAAGGCGATCATGGAAGGGATCGATTTACAGGATGATGTCGCATTCTTCCTGGCCGATGCGATCCAGACCAATGTTCGCGAACTGGAAGGGGCCTTGATCCGGGTATGCGCCCTGGCCTCGATGGAGAAGGTGCCGATCACGATGGCGCTGGTCAAGGAGAGCATGCGCAACACGATGCGCAATCCCGACCGCCGTATCATCGCCATCGAGGAAATCCAGCGGACAGTGGCAACCTTCTACAAGATTTCCCCGATGGATCTGCGATCCAACAAACGGTCGCGGGAATTCAGTCATCCGCGGCAGATCGCGATGTATCTGTGCAAGAAACTGACGAACCATTCCTATCCCGAAATCGGTGAACAATTCGGTGGCCGCGATCACACCACGGTGCTCTATGCCGTGGGCCGGGTCAACGAACGGCAATCGGAAGATTCGATTCTGGCCAGGCAACTGCAATCGCTCACGGAAATGTTGAGCAACTGACGACATCTTACGCCAAGGTCCCCCACCATGGAATTCCATATTCAAAAAGATCCATTTCTCAAAGCCCTTTCCCGGATTCAGACGGTCGTCGAGAGACGCAACACCATGACGATGCTGGGAACGGCGCTGCTGGAGGCCACCGAGGGACGCATCGTCCTGTCGGCGACCGACCTGGAAGTCAGCCTGCGTACCGTCTGCAACGCCGAGGTTGCCTGGGAAGGCTCCATGGCGCTCAATGCCAAAACCCTGTTCGAAATCGTCCGCGAACTGCCGCCGGTCGATGTCCATCTGCGGATGGAATCGGAAACACGCCTCATCCTGCGTGCGGGACGGGCGCGGTTTGAACTGGCGGGATTTCCGGTCGCCGAATTTCCCAAGATTCCCCAGGCGGAAGGGGAACGTTTTCATTTTGAACGGTCGATGCTGGCGGAAATGTTCGCCATGACCCATTTTGCCATGTCCTCGGATGACAGCCGTTTCACCCTCAACGGGGTGCTGTTGCAAATGTCTCCGGCCACCGAAGAGGAAAGCACCCCCAAAGTGCGAATGGTGGCGACCGATACCCACCGCCTGGCCATGGTGGAAAAACCACTGGTCAAGGATCTTGGAGAATTGCGAGAGGTGATCATACCCAAGAAGGCGGTCCACGAAATGCGCAAGATTCTCGACGAGGACGAAGAATCCCTGGAAATCATCATGGGCAGCGCGCACATTCAATTCATCAAACCCGAATTGACCCTGGTTTCCAAACTGGTGCAGGGACGTTTTCCCGATTACCGGCGGGTGATCCCGGCGCACAATACCCTGAAGCTGAGCATGGATCGACAGGAACTTGACAGCGTCGTCAAGCGCATCTCGGTGTTGAGCCACGAAAAATCGCGGGGTATTCGTTTGCATGTCGCGGGTTCCTTGATGAAAATCTCCTCGAACAATCCGGAACAGGAGGCGGGCGAAGAGGAAATCACCGTTCAGTTCGACAGACAGGATCCGTTTGCCATCGGTTTCAATGCCCGATATCTGCGAGATATTCTGACCGCCATGGACGGAGCGGAAGTCCGGTTCATGTTCAGCGACGACGCATCGCCCGCCCTTGTATTCGATGCAAACCGCAACGATGCCCTGTTCGTGCTGATGCCCATGAGGGTTTGAAACGCCGGATGGATCATGGTCCTCAACCGCCTCAGCCTGGTTCATTTTCGCAACCTTGCCCAGACCACATTGAACTTTCATCCCGGGATCAATCTTGTGGTCGGCGGCAACGGTCAGGGAAAAAGCAATCTGCTCGAAGCGATCGGACTTCTGGCCACGGGTCGATCCTTTCGGCGGTCACCACCGGAAGCGATGCGGCAACATGGAAGCGGGGGATTTCATCTCCAGGGAGAGGTTCATGCCCACGGTCTGACCCACCGGCTGGCGTTTCAGGGGACTGGCAATCGCCAGATGGCCGAACTCAATGGAAAATCGATGGCGATGGCCTCGACGATGGATCGGGTTCTGGCGGCGGTGCTATCGACTCCCGATTCTCCCGATCTGATCCATGACGGCCCGGGAGAACGGAGAAATTTTCTCGATTGGGTGGTTTTCTCACGCCAGAAACGGCATGCGGCGACAGTACGGGATTATCAAAACGCCCTGAAGGCGCGCAACCGGCTGTTGAAAGGGACCATCCTCGATCCCGGTGAAATGGATGCCTGGGAAGACCGTCTGGCAGTGCTTGGCGCCCACATTCTGGCAAGCCGCCTTGAGACGCTCGAACGGTTGCGAAAACCCTTTCCTCATTTTCTGGAGGAACTGGGAATGGACGGAGCGGGTTTCCAGATTGTGTATTTCAATCCGCTCGTGCTCGATGGCATCCGCCGGGACGTGGAACATCTGGCCCAACAGTACCGGATGGCACTTGGCCGGAGCAGAAAAGCCGATCACCTGACCCGTACCACCAGCGTCGGACCGCATCGTGACGACCTCCGTTTCATTCATCACGACCGACCGCTGGGACGCTTTGGATCGCGTGGACAGAAGAAGCGGTTTCTTCTGGCACTGAAGTTGGCCGAACTGCACCTGCTTGAAGAGACAGTCCAGGCCAGGCCCCTGTTGCTCCTGGACGATCCCGCCTCGGAACTGGATGCCGACGGGATGTCCCGAATGCTCAGGCTGGTGTCCTGTCCGGGACAACAGGCATTCATCACCGCTGTCAAGAAAGCGGATCTTTCCTCCCCGCACCTGCCGCACCAGACATTTCACGTTCAGGCGGGACAATTCAAACCGGAGTATCCACAATCATGACAACCCCAGACAATCCGATCGCCGAACCCGCCGCCGAACCCTACGAATATGGCGCCGCAAGCATCAAGGTGCTCAAAGGGCTCGACGCGGTCCGCAAGCGGCCCGGCATGTACATCGGCGATACCGATGACGGTTCGGGGCTGCATCACATGGTGTTCGAGGCGGTGGACAACGCCATCGACGAAGCGCTCGGGGGTTATTGCGACCGCATCGACGTCATCATGCACAGCGACGGCTCGGTCACCATCCGCGACAACGGTCGCGGGATTCCCACCGACATCCATCCCGAGGAAGGGCGTTCGGCGGCGGAAGTGATCATGACGGTGTTGCACTCGGGAGGCAAGTTTGATCAAAACTCCTACAAGGTTTCGGGAGGACTGCACGGGGTCGGGGTGTCGGTGGTCAACGCGCTGTCGGAACGGCTGGAATTGACGATCCGCCGTGGTGGCCGGGTGTGGTACATGGAATTTCGCGATGGCGATCCGGTCAAGCCGATCCAGGCCATCGGCGAAACCGACAAGACGGGAACCTCGGTAACGTTTCTGCCGAGCCGCAAGATTTTTTCCAACGTCGAATTTTCCTTCGATATCCTGTCGCAACGGTTGCGGGAACTCTCTTTTCTCAATTCGGGAGTCAACATTCATATCCGCGAGGATGCCACCGACAAATCCCATCATTTTCATTATGAGGGGGGAATCCGGTCCTTCGTGCAACACTTGAACCGCGCCAAGACCCCCCTGCTGGAGCCACCGATCTATTTTCAGGACCAGCGCGACGGGGTGGTGGTGGAGGTGTCGCTGCAATGGAACGATTCCTATCAGGAGAATGTTTTTTGTTTCACCAATAACATTCCCCAACGCGACGGGGGGACCCATTTGATCGGCTTTCGCGCCGCTTTGACCCGGACGATCAACAATTATGCGCTGACCTGCAACCTGCCGAAAAAAGAAAAAGTCGCCCTGACGGGCGAGGATTGCCGCGAAGGATTGACGGCGGTCATTTCGGTGAAGGTTCCGGATCCCAAGTTTTCTTCCCAGACCAAGGAAAAACTGGTATCCTCGGAAGTTCGTCCGGTGATGGAGGGAATCGTTGCCGACAAGCTGTCCACCTGGTTCGAGGAAAACCCCCAGGATGCCCGGCGGATCATTTCCAAGACGTTGGAGGCGGCGGTGGCGCGGGAGGCGGCACGAAAGGCCCGGGAATTGACCCGGCGCAAATCGGCCCTGGAAATCAGCTCCCTCCCGGGAAAACTTGCCGATTGCCAGGAAAAGGATCCCAGCCTGTGTGAACTTTTTCTGGTGGAAGGGGATTCGGCAGGCGGCTCGGCCAAGCAGGCGCGGGATCGAAAATTTCAGGCGGTGTTGCCGTTGAAGGGCAAGATTCTCAATGTCGAAAAGGCGCGGTTTGACAAGATGCTCTCGTCGCAGGAGGTCGGAACACTGATCACCGCCCTGGGGACGGGAATCGGCGCCGAGGAATACGACATTGCCAGGCTCCGTTATCACCGCATCATCATCATGACCGACGCCGATGTCGATGGCGCCCATATCCGGACGCTTTTGTTGACTTTTTTCTACCGTCAGTTTCCCGAGATCGTCGAACGGGGACATCTGTACATCGCCTATCCGCCGCTCTACCGCGTGGTCCGGGGGAAGACGACACGGTATCTGAAGAATGAAGAAGCGATGGGAGAATTGTTGATGACATTCGGTCTGGAAGGGGTGACCCTGCACAATGGTGATCGGATGATTGGCGATGTGCAACTGGCCAATATCGTCCGGGAGGCGCAACGGTATGTATTTCTGCTCGACCGCCTGTCGCGCCATCAGGATCGTCGGGTTCTTATCGAAGCGACCGGACGGTCGCAGGTGACCCCGGCGGACCTGGAACACCGAGCCACGGCAGAAGCGGCGGCCCAACGTCTGCAACAAAGGTTGCAGGTTTCCGAAAACAATGAGGAGCGCTTGCAGATCGATCTGACCCGCGACAGCGAAACGGGTTGGGAGGCGTTGACCATTTCCCGGCTCGTCCATGGCGTGCGGACCCGAAGCGTGATCGATTCCACCCTGACCCGGTCCCCGGAATACCGCGAAATGCTGGAGCGGGCGGGACGTATTTTCCAGGAGATCGGATCCGAGCCGTTCTGGTCGAAAGGGGGACGAACGCATCCGGTGGGCAACCTGGAGGAACTGGTCCATTGGATCCTCGCCGAAGGACGCAAAGGGCAGACCATTCAGCGCTACAAGGGGCTCGGCGAAATGAATCCCGACCAGTTGTGGGAAACGACCATGGAACCCTCCCATCGAACCATGTTGCAGGTTCGGGTGCAGGATACCGTGGAAGCGGACGAGGTGTTCACCACGTTGATGGGTGATCAGGTGGAACCACGACGGGAGTTCATTCAGGCCAATGCCCTGAACGTATCCAATCTGGACATCTGATGACCGGGCCTGAAGGAATCGACGTGACGCCCATCCCTTGGATCATACCCGTGACTACCCCCCTGGGGCCGCTCTGGGGGGGAATGAGCGAGGATGGCGTCCTGATTCTTTCCTTCACCCCCCTCGCCACCGCCGTCACCCGCCATGGCGCGCCTCCCTTTGCCGGTCCGTTGCGCTCGTGGCTGGCAGACTATTTTGCCCAACGCTTCCGCCCGCCCGATTTTCCATTGCGACCGAAGGGAACGCTTTTTCAACATCGGGTGTGGTCGGAGGTATCGGGAATCGCCGCCGGGGAGACCCGGACCTATGGAGCGCTCGCCACCCGACTCGACACCGCACCCCGGGCCATCGGTCGGGCGATGGCGGCCAATCCCCTGCCATTGTTGATCCCCTGCCATCGGGTCATCGCCGCCGATGGCTCGATCGGCGGCTACAGCGGCGGCGACGGCAGCTCAACCAAACGGTGGCTGCTGCGCCGGGAAGGGTGTTCGGGTATCGAAGAAGAACATGATGCCCTGTAGGCAAAATATTAAAACCAAAATCTTTTGGGATTGCATCCCCAAACCCCTGCCGGGGGGATATAAAGTCAAATTCAAAATCAAAACCCTGGGGGCAATCCCTTAAGCCCCCTTTTTTCTTTCAATCATTTATTTTTCCGAGGCATGAACAGAACGATCCATCCGCCCGGTTCGCCGCATCCTCCGCGATCAAATCCGATTCATCCATAGTCCACATGGCGTCCACATGGACGCGATGGACCCGTTTGGAAAACATGTTATACTTCTCCTCAATGTGCTGAAATACTATTGAGGAGTATCATCATTGTCCCAGCCCGATTCATGCCGACTCCTGATTTCCCTGGGACTTTCGCCCCAAATCATCAGTAGTTCCTTGTACGCATTGATGATTATCGAAAAGAAAACGTTCGTAGACATCCATGTTCTGACCTCCCCGGAAGGGGCCAGGGCGGTAGGCAACATTTTTTTTCTCGGCTCGGACAACCCGTTGGACCGGTTTTGTCGCGACTATGCCATCCCCCGGGGACGGGTCGTTTTTTCCAGGGAACAGGTCCATATCCTCTGGCCGGAACATGGTGCCCGATCGCTCGTGGACACGCCGTGCCTGGATCGTCTTTTTTCGCTGCTGGCCCACTGGACCGCGAACGGGGCGGAACCGTTGGTCGCCTGCATCGCCGGGGGCCGCAAGGACATGGCGGTCCTGTTTGCCCAGGTCTTCGGCCTGCTCGCCCGCGAGGAAGATTGTCTGACCCATCTTCTCACCTCGAAGGAATTTGAAAACCTGGCGGAATTTTTTTATCCGCCCCCCCACCCGACCGCCATCATGGTTCATCGCCTGGGACGGGGGGTGGAATATCTCAATACCAGGGAGGCGGAGGTCCGGCTGGTAAACCTTCCCCTGGTGCGGCTGCGGCCTCTTCAGGATGAAGCGACCCTCAAGGGGCTGGTGCCGCTGGCCGCGGCAAGAATAAGGACGCAAAACGGGATTGCCGCGATCGATCCGGCCATTCATGTCCGCATCGACGCCGGAACACTGACCTTGAATGGGGTGACAACCCATCTCCCGCCGAGGGAATTGGCGGTATGGCTGTTTTTTGCGCACAGCCGCAAGGAGGGACGCGGCAGGGAGGGATGGATCGCTGCCCGAACGTTCGACGAACCCGAAATCGTTGCCGCCCTGGAGGAGTGCTACCGGAAGGCCATCGGCACGGCAGGAGAAAAAGGCAGTTTTGTACCAAGAATCAAAGGAGGCAACGTGGAATACAACGAACTGAAAACCAAATTGACCCATGCCATTTCCAAGATCAAAAGACGGTTGGGATCCTCCCATCCGGCACGGGTGGATTCGCGCAGGGGGCGCGGGGGGCGGGAATACGGCATCGGAATGGATCCCGATCACATTCACATCGAAGGATGACGGTCATGGAACGGAAACGATTGTTGGAGGCCTCGGCCCGGTTCGCATTGTCGGCGCTACTGCACGATCTGGGAAAATTCGCCGAGCGGGCGGGGATGGAGGCGGCGAATCTGGACGGTCACAAGGCGGTCTACTGCCCCCTGTCGCCAAAGAAAACCTACAGCCATGTCCATGCCGCCTATACCGCGATGGCGGTGGATGTGATCGAACGGAGCATCCCCGACATTCGCAAGGGAGAAATGACCCCTTTCAGTAGCTGGGGTGATCTGGAACGCAAGGATGATTCCCTGATCAATGCCGCGGCGATGCACCATAAACCGGAAACAAAGTTGCAAAAAATAATCGCCCAGGCCGACCGCCTGGCCTCCGGCTTCGAGCGCAGCGAGGCCGACCTGTACCAGCACGCCCAGGAAGAACGGGAGGAATCACCGGGAAAAAGGGTCGATCATTACACGGCCCGGCTTTGGCCCCTGCTGGAAACGATCACCCCCACGGGGAATTTCCGACAACCACGGCATCGCTATCCCTTGAAGGCGATGGCACCCGAGACCCTGTTTCCCGTTCCGGTAACGGAGCACCCGAATAAAGACCATTCCCGGAAGGAATACGAATCCTTGTGGCAAGACTTCATCGCGGGGCTGGAGAAGATTCCATCATCGCACCGGCACTCGCTCCCCCTGTGGCTGGATCATTTCGACAGTCTGTGGCTCACCTTCACCTATGCCATCCCGTCGGCGACGGCAACCCGGACAGCGGACGGAACATTTTTATCGATTCCGGCAGATGTATCGCTCCATGACCATTCCAAGGCGGTGGCGGCGCTGGCGGTGGCCTTGTGGCGGCATGAGGGCGACGGCAAGGAGTTTCTTCTTATCCAGGGGGATTTCTTCGGCATTCAGGAATTTATTTTCCACCCCGACGAAGCATCGGAACACGCCGCCAAACGGTTGCGCGGTCGATCGTTCATGGTGGCGCTTCTGACCGAACTTGCGGCCATGAAGGTGTTGGAAGCGTTCGACCTGCCGGCAACCAGTCAGATCACCAATGCGGCGGGCAAATTTTTGATCGTGGCCCCCCGGATCGAAAACGGCCAGGAACGGTTGCAGGAGGTACAAAAAGAGCTGGATCGCTGGTTTCTGCAACACACCTTCGGCAACAGCGGCATCGGCTTGGCGGCGACGGAGGCGGAATGCGCCGATTTTGGCAAGGGGAATTCCTTCAAAAACCTTATGGACCGGCTCCATCGCGATCTGGACCGGTGCAAACGCCAGCGTTTCGATCTGTGTAACGCTTCCGAAGATCCGGTGTTCGCGGCGACCTATGATCATGGCGCCTGCACCATCGATGGACGGATGCCGGCGGTGCGCGAGGCGGGAAAGACCGTTTGCCCCCTGTGTCGTGACCAGGAAAAGATGGGCAGTCTGCTGGTCAAAAAGAACCGACTGCTCATCACCCGCCTGGAGCGCGGGCCATTGAGCGACGACACCCTGGCGCTCGATTATCTGGGCTACCGGGTCACCTTCACCGGGTCCGAGGAGATCAGCGGTCGCTTCGGCAACCTGGTCCGGGAGGAAACCCTGCTGCGCGCCTGGGATTTTTCCCTCCCGGAGAATGGCGCCGCCCCCCTCTGGAACGGCTATGCCCGCCGGGCCATCAACGGTTTTGTTTCCAGGGATGAAAAAGATCAAATCGTGGAGTTCAGTGATCTTGCCACCAAAGGAAAGGGGGTGGCGGCCCTGGGGATCGTCAAGGGGGATGTGGACAACCTGGGAGAATTTTTCCGCAACGGACTGCAACACCCGACCTTCGCCCGCATGGCCTCCCTGAGTCGGCAATTGAACTCTTTTTTCGCCCTCTGCCTTCCCTGGCGGTGCCGGGACAAATTTCCCAACACCTATACGATTTTCGCGGGCGGGGATGATTTTTTTCTCCTTGGACCGTGGAAGGAACAACTCGACCTGCTTGCCGACATGCGCCAGGAATTCGCCAGGTACGTGCGGAACGAAGGGATCCACTTTTCGGCAGGGTTCGTCATGACAAAACCAGGCATTCCAGTCCCGTCCCTGGCAGAACTGTCCGAACACGCCCTGGGACAGGCCAAGAAACGGCAAGAAGAGGGGAAAACGGTGAAAAACGCAGTCACCTGTTGGCAACGGACCGTCTCCTGGGACGATTTCGAAGGGTTGCGGGGGATCGAGAAAGAGTTGACGGCTTTGGTTCAATGGCTGGAGGAAACACATAAATTCACGGTCGGCACCGCCTACCTGTATGGACTGCTGCACCTGTGCGCGATGGCCAATGGCAAAAAACCCGAAGACGCCCTCTGGCGCTCATGGTTCGTCTACCGCACCTGGCGCATGCTGGTGGACCGCATCCCCGGACTCGACGAGGCTCAACGAAAGGAACTCTATCAAAGGAAATTCGCCGCCCCCATTGGCGAACGGATCGCCCATCACAAGGAAAATTTTAAAATTGCCCTGTTCGCCCACCTTTATCAACAACGGGAGAAATCACAATGAATGGAAGGGACACGTCGAAACCCGGAGCGGGCCCGTCCGGTTTCGACATCACCACAATCAAATTCGGGGATCCGTTAAGCCCCGACCTGTTTGACGGAAAGGCCAAGAAGGTCGCTGAATCATTGAATATCAAAGGTACAAACAAACCAACACAGTTGCGACGATTCTACGATGAAATCTGCCTGTGGGGAGAAAAGGTGGAGGCGGATGAAAAGCGTTTCAATGAATATCTCCCTTTCATCAGAATGATGAATGCCAAGGCGGCCTACGCCAAGGGGAGAAACAACCTTGTGAACGAAACATTCGTCAAACTCATAAGCCACTGCCTGGGACAGGTCACGGATGCCAAAAGCATGGGACGATTCAAACTGTTCATGGAAGCGGTGATGGGATTCTACAAGGAATTGCGGCCCAAGGACTCGTGAAGAAAGAGGATCGAACGATGCGACTGACTCAAATTCGTACACTATCCGGAACCATCGAACTCCTGACCGGCCTGCACATCGGCAGCGGCAACACCGAAATGCACATTGGCGGTTCGGACAGCCCGGTCATCCGTCATCCCCATACCGGTCACCCCTACATTCCCGGAAGTTCC
The DNA here is from genome assembly GCA_015228815.1 of Magnetococcales bacterium. Classification (NCBI taxonomy): domain Bacteria; kingdom Pseudomonadati; phylum Pseudomonadota; class Magnetococcia; order Magnetococcales; species Magnetococcales bacterium. The sequence goes on from JADGCV010000024.1 coordinate 46,629, forward strand.
ATCAAGGGAAAGGTGCGCAGTCTGCTGGAGTGGCGGGCGGGTCTGGCAGGCGTCAATGGGGGCAAACCCATGAGTCATACCCTGCTCGAAAAGGCCCCGGACAAAAAGGAGGCAAAAGCCATCCTGAAATTGTTCGGCATTTCGGGGGGGGACTCGTTGACCGAGAAGGAATCCCTGGAAATCGGTCCCAGTCGGGCCTCCTTTCGCGATTGCTCCCTGAATCGAGAATGGATTGACGGGGTGCGGAAAAAAAACCTGCCCCTGACCGAAATCAAGATGGAAAACACCATCGACCGCATCCGGGGAACGGCGGAACATCCGCGCAACATCGAGCGGGTTCCGGCGGGGGCGACGTTTGCATTCCAGGTGTCTCTCAAGGTGCTGAACGGGGAGACCGATTTGTTGCCGACGCTTCTCATGGGTTTAAACCTTTTGCAGATGGACAGCCTGGGCGGTTCCGGCTCGCGGGGGTATGGCAAGGTTCGGCTCACCTTTGACGATGGCGAGATCCAGGAACAATTCAACAACAGCCAACCATGGTGAACGGGAAACCGCCCGATGAAGACGCTGCTTGTCACCCTTCGACCATTGACGGCCTTCGCCACCCCACCCCACGGCGACACCCTGTTTGGCCAACTGTGCTGGGCGCTGTGCAACCGTTTCGGTGCGCCCTGGCTGGTGGAACGACTGGACGGATACCTTCAGGGAAAGCCGTTCCTGGTGGTATCGGACCTGTTTCCGTCCGGACATTGGCCCCGCCCCTTTGTGCCGCCGCACCTGCTTGAAGGCGACCTCCGGGCGGGCGACCGGAAGAAGGAAAAGAAAAGAATCTGGTTTCCCTGGCGGGATGACGCAGGGTGGCGGAAAAACCTCTCTTCCTGGGGCAGGATGTGCCGCGACGAAGCGGAACTCTGGGGAGAAGAAAGAAAAAACCGACCGCAACCGCACAACCAGATCAACCGTCTGACAGGAACGACCGGAACGGACGGTTTCGCCCCCTTCGCCGTCACCCAAACCTGGTTTCCCGAGAGGGCACGCCTGGAAGTCTGGGTGCTGTACGACCCGAAACGACTGAACGTGGCGGAAATAACGGCGGGACTGATGGATGTCGGCAGCTTCGGTTTCGGTAAGGATGCCAGTACCGGTCTGGGACGGTTCGACATGGAAAAGACCGAAGAGTGCCCATTGCCACGACAGCCCGACAGCAACGCCTGGCTCACCCTGGGGTTTTGCGCGCCGCAGGGGTGCGGCTTTGATGGGAAGCGAAGTTATTATCAACCCTTCACCCGTTTTGGCCGCCATGGCGATCATGCGGCCCGGACGGGACAACCGTTCAAGAATCCCATCCTCCTGGCCCGGGCCGGCGCGATCTGGAGCCCGAGTCACAAGCCCCTGCCCAACCATGAGTTCGTCGGACGCGGCCTGGGAGGGGAAGAAAAACTGTCGAAGATTCTTCCCGCGACGGTCCACCAGGGGTATGCCCCGGTGGTGGGAATTCATCTGCCGGAGGAACGCCCATGATCCGCTTTCTTGATTCCCGCCCGTTGCTGATTTCCACTCTGGGGCCGGTCCACGTGGGATGCGGCGTGGATTACGAACCGACCGGTTATGTCATGGAGGAGCGGATCGTCCACACCTTCGATCCGGTCGAAGCACTGCGCGACAACGCCCCCGCCCGTGAAAAACTGTCCCACCTGTGCGCCGGTTCGGGAGAAGAGGTGATCCAGAAGGTCCAGGAATTTTTCTACGAGAAAAGGGATGAACTGATTCCCTTTTCGACCCATTCCCTGACCGCCAGTGAACAACTGCAAAAATTTTATGATGAACGGGTCAAACCGGAACGCCGAATGGGGAAGGCCAATAAACTTTATATTGAACGAACCGCCTACGTTGCGACGGAGAATCGTCCCATCCTTCCCGGCAGCAGTCTCAAGGGAGCGATCCGCACCGCCCTGTTGAACCGGGAACATGATGGAAAAAAACTGGTCGATCCTGGAGCCGCAGAAAGAAAAGATGACTGGAAAAAAATAGTGCCTCTGAATCAAACGTTGAAAAACTGTCTCCCTGGGGATTTTGCCCGGGATCCGATGCGCCTGATTCGTGTCGGCGACGCCGGTGCCACCGAACGATGGACAGGCAACGATCTGCGATTTGCGGTCAACCGGACACGTTCCGGCAAGGCGGCGAAAGGACCCTATCAAGTTCTGGAATGCCTGCCGCCGATGGAACTGGAACTTTTTTCCGGAACTCTGTCGTTTCTCGATCCGGGTTCGGCGAGCAATGTAGCGGAAAACAGGGACGATCTTCCGGCAAACATATGGAATTCCAAGGATGTGACACGGAGTTGCAACCAGTTTTACGAAAAAAGGTTGCGGCAGGAACTGGATGAATTGCAGGCATTCATGCCCCAACAATTCCGGAAAATCATGATCCAGTCATTGGAAGGGGGTGGATTGCGCCGCCTGCTCGACTCGGGCCGGGCTTTTCTTTTGCGGGTGGGACGACATTGCGGCGCGGAATCGGTCACCCTGGAGGGCGTTCGTCACATCAAGCAACCCCAATGGAAAAAATGGGTCGAGCGACCGGACACCGTATGGCTGGCCGCCAAGGGCCAGGAAACGATGGATGATCTGCTTCCATTTGGCTGGTTGCTGGTGGAATGGAACGATTCCCGGCGCAAACCGTTGACGGAAACGGCCCTGGAACTGGTCGGGATGTCCGAAGGAGGCTCGAAAACACGAAAAAAACTGCGGGCTGCCGCGGAAGAGAAAAAAAAGAAATTGCGCGAAAAAAACGAGGTAGAACGATTGCAACGGGAAAAGGTCCGTCAGGAACGGGAACGGCTGGCGTTGGCGGAAGAGGAGAAAAAAAAACGGCTGCAATCCTTGTCGGAGAATGAACGCCTTATTGAACAGCTGCGCCAACGGCTGGAAAAAACCAGGGTGCCACAACCAATCGGCGGCGACCTGTGGCAGGAGGTTCAGGCACTGGTGAAAAAAATAGAAGGGGCGCGGCAGGAATGGCAGGCGCATGAAATCGCGGCGTTGGCGTTGTTGTGTCGCGAGGAATTGCCGACACGGCTCAAGGGGGGACAGAAAAAACTCAAGGAACTGGAGGAGCGGTTGAACCGGTTGCAGGGAGAAAAACCATGATGGAACCTTCCCCGCTCGGGTTTCCCCTGGGACGCTACCGGTTGGAATGGCGTGTCCGGACGCCGATACGACTGCCGGAATACGCCGGTTCGGCGCTGCGCGGCGGTTTCGGAAGGGCGTTGCGACAACTGGGCTGCATGGCGCGGCAACCGGTCTGCGACGGATGTGTGATGATCCGCTCCTGTCCCTACGCCACGATTTTCGAGACACCATCCCCGGAAGGATCCCGGGATACACGCATGGGAGCGGTCGTACCGCATCCTTACGTCATCGAACCGCCGCCATGGGGACAGCAGTCGTTCGCCCCCGGAGAACATCTTGCCTTTCACATGGTTCTGACAGGCCTCGCCCTGGAACAGATGCCCCTGGTGGTCCTGGCGTGGCAAAGGGCGTTGGCCCACGGAATCGGCTGGGGCATGGGGACGGCGGATTTGCTGCGCATCGTCTGGGAACGGGAAACGGGGGAAAAACCGGTGTTCACGACAGAAGAAAACATTCTCATCCAACATTCGGCCCGGGTCACGGTGCCCCCCTGGCCCGGAGGGGAACAACTGACGCTGCACCTGCACACCCCCACCCGCATCCAGAAGGGAGGAACCCCCCTGGGACCGGGTCGCATCACGCCGCGCGATTTTCTGGTGTCCCTGATGCGACGGGTCAGCCGGATGGCACAAATCCATTGCGGCCATCCCTGGCCCATGGATCCCTCGACCCTGGCCCGCGCCGCCGAACAAATCCGCTGCCATGGCAACCTTTCCTGGCGCGACTGGACCCGCCGGTCCTCGCGTCAGGGGCAGGACATGGCCCTTGGCGGGGTGGTGGGACAGTGGACCCTGGTGGGAAATCCGCGCCCCTTCTGGGAACTGCTCTTCCTGGGCCAATGGCTCCATGTCGGCAAGAACGCCACCTTCGGCCTGGGGGGCTATCGACTGCATCCGGGAGAAAACGGATGACCGTCTATTTTGTCAGCCGTCATCCCGGCGCCCAGGAATGGGCCGCGACCCAGGGATTGGTGGTGGACCGGAGGATCGAACACCTGGAGATCGGGGACATCGTCTCCGGCGACCGGGTCATCGGTTCCCTTCCGGTCAACATTGCCGCCGAAATCTGCAATCGGGGCGGCCATTACCACCACCTTTCCCTGAAGGTTCCCCAGATCCTGCGCGGCAAGGAATTATCGGTGGAAGAGATGATCGCCTGCGGCGCCCGGCTGGAGGAATACCGCATCGTCAGAATCGAGTCCCAGGAACAATAAAAACAATCCAGGAGCGAACACCGATGAAGGACAAAAAAATATTGATCAGTTTTCTGGGCAAGGCGCGCGACGGAGGAGAATATCGTTCCCAGTGTTACCGGTTCGATGATGGGCAAAAAGAAACCAGCCGGTTTTTCGGCCTGACCCTGGCCCGACGGGAACAGCCCGATGAATTCATCCTTCTGGGGACCAGCAGCAGCATGTGGGATGTGTTGTTCACGGATTTGGGTAATGACGAGAAATCGGATCATGACTTGACGCTGTTGATCGAGGAGGTTGGACACAATACGGTGGGCCAGGAACGTTTGGACAACCTGACACCGTTGCTGGAAAAACACCTGGGAATGTCGTGCCGACCGATGATCATCCCTTTTGGCCGCACCACCACGGAACAGATGGATATTCTTGAAATTCTTTCCGAGACGGTGGCAGAAGGGGATCAGGTGTCCATGGATCTGACCCATGGGTTTCGCCACCTGCCGATGCTGGGATTCCTCAGCGCCCTGTTCCTGAAGGAGGTGAAAAAAGCGCGGATCGAAGGATTGTATTATGGCGCCGCCGACATGCAGATGGACGGCGAAGCCCCGGTGGTGCGGTTGGATGGATTGTTGAACCTGGCGGAATGGATCGGGGCGATCGGTCGTTATGACCAGGGGGGCGATTATGGGGTCTTTGCGCCGCTGTTACGCCGTGAACAGGAAACCCGTTCGGACATTGCCCTGAAACTGGAGGAGGCATCGTTTTTCGAACGGATCAACAATTCGAGCAAAGCCCGGACAATCCTTGACCAATTTTCCAAAAATTTCTTCCAGGGCAATGATGAATCGTTCTCTCCCGCAGCCCGTCTTTTCCGCAAACCCCTCGAAAAACGAATTTCCTGGTGGCGCGGCAAGGAACATGGGGAGCGGGAAGGGGTATTGGCCTGGCATTACCTGCGACGGGGAGATTTTTTGCGGGCGGTCATTTACGGATATGAATCGCGGGTCACCCGATGGGTTCTCAAGGAGAAACTGGGCGATCCAAGCCATTTTGATCGGCGCAAGGAGGCAGCGGACGATTTGAAGGGGCGATTCAAATCATTCGACCTTCTTTCGCGGTTGCGCAATGCCCTGGCCCATGGAATCCCGCCGACCCAGGACGAGGTGCTCACCTTTCTTTCATCCCGTGTGGTTCTCGAAAGAAAACTCCGGGAAATCTTCAAGGATCTGGAAATTCGGGAGGAATGATTCCCCATGCCCGTTTTGTACGTCACCGAGCCTGGGGCCACCCTCCGGGTTGCACACGGGATCTTTCGCATCACCGCCGAATCCGGAACCGATGGCGGTACGGAGACGATCCGCCGCAAGGAGGTCATGCTGGAGGTACAACCGCATCGTTTGGAGGTTATCGGGCTTGTGGGGCGGGTGCATGTGACTCGGGATGCGCTGTTGATGTGTCTGGAAAAAGGAATTTCGCTTGCCTGGTTTGCCTGGAACGGGGTTTATCAGGGGCGACTTTCCCCCGGAATCTCCCGTTCGGGTGATTTGCGGCTGGCGCAAAGTCGTCTGGCATTGTCCGCCGAATCGTCGTTGGCACTGGCGCGAACGTTCATTCGCGGCAAATGCGTCAATGGCCGGGCGGTGTTGCGGGGAATTCAATCCAACCAGGCGGGGGTGCCGGAACTATCCCTGGCCCTGAAAGAACTTGGGGAATGGGAGGAACGGATTGTCGCGGCGACGGATCCGGAAGAATTGCTGGGCTGTGAAGGGGGGGCGTCGCGGTGTTATTTTTCGGTTCTGGATCATGGTTTTCGCGGCGAGATTCGTTTTTCCGGTCGCAAGCGCCGCCCGCCACCCGACCCGGCCAATGCCCTGCTCTCCTTTGGCTATGTACTCCTGGGCAACCAGGTGGCGGGATTGTTGGAGGGGCGAGGATTGGATCCGTCCATCGGTTTTTTCCATGCCCCAAGGCCGGGACGGGCGAGTCTGGCCCTGGATCTGCTGGAAGAGTTCCGGCATCCGGTGGTGGATCGTTTTGTGTTGCGCACCTGCAATCTGCGCATGATCCGACCGGAGATGTTCGAGACCGACCCCGAAACCGGAGGCATTCGTTTGACCCGGGAAGGATTGAAGGTATTCTTTTCCGCCTGGGGTCATTATCTGGAGCGCCCCTTCGTCAACGGCGACGGGGAACGAACCTCGGTCAACGACCTGTTGCGGCAACAGGTCAACCTTCTGGCGATGGCGATCCGGGGAGAACGAGAGTATGTCTCTTTTCGACTTCGGGAAAACGACTGACCCCATTTTTTCCCATGATACCGAAACCGGAAACAGGAGGCAAGCACGATGCGATATGTTATATGTTATGATATAACGGAAAACAAGCGACGACGGAAACTCTCGGATTGTCTCGACAATTTTGGCGACCGGGTGCAAGAGAGCGTGTTCGAGGCGGTATTGGATGGCGATTTGTATCAGGAGATGGTGGCGGAGGTGACCAAGCGGATCAAGGAAAAAGAGGATCGGGTTCACATCCACCCCCTTTGTGAAAAATGCGCCGGGAAAAGCCTGCGTCTTGGGGTCAAAACGGACATTCCCGGAACCCAGACTGTCTTCGTCGTATGACCGCCATCCCGCCGTAACCGTTTTCACGCCGGATTTCCGGCCTGGTTACGAAAATGGCAACCGATTGATTTATTTCATAATTTTTTTACAGTAGCGACAAAGGACCCATCCCATGACCCTTCCACCACGCCCGATCACAACAGGTTACGAAAAAGCATTGAATTTTTCCTTCTTTTCTAATAGTATGTGGAATGCGCTCCTGAAGTCATCGCCCCGCATGAAAGGGGATTGCGACGATTCGTCCGGTGGATTCCCAGGGGGCGGCGGTATCGCCTCCTGAAGTCATCGCCCCGCATGAAAGGGGATTGCGACTCACGGTTGGTTCAGGGAAGACCCTAGACGTATCGGGGGGCCTGAAGTCATCGCCCCGCATGAAAGGGGATTGCGACCCGCATCCCCGCGTTTGTCAAGTAGGCGAATCCCCCAATTCCTGAAGTCATCGCCCCGCATGAAAGGGGATTGCGACTCGGACGAATGCGTTCGGAACGGGGATTCAATTACTGATCCTGAAGTCATCGCCCCGCATGAAAGGGGATTGCGACAACCCGCTTTATCCCAAAATATGTCGAGTCCCAATTTGGGGCCTGAAGTCATCGCCCCGCATGAAAGGGGATTGCGACATGATGGTGTTTCGACATCGCGCCGAGTTGATTCATTGGCCTGAAGTCATCGCCCCGCATGAAAGGGGATTGCGACCTGACTGCCTTCTGCGAGCACCACGACGTTCCCTATCTGGCCTGAAGTCATCGCCCCGCATGAAAGGGGATTGCGACAAATATTTCACCCCCCTGAGGAGGCGGCGCGCCTCCTCAGGCCTGAAGTCATCGCCCCGCATGAAAGGGGATTGCGACTCCTCCCATTCCTCATCATAGGCCCCGGCCCCAATTAGTTCCTGAAGTCATCGCCCCGCATGAAAGGGGATTGCGACACCCGGATTTCTCCGGGACGATCGGGGGTCTCCACCCCCACCCCTGAAGTCATCGCCCCGCATGAAAGGGGATTGCGACCAATTGGGGCGTTGGTGTTGGCGAGGGGATCGCCAAGGGGGCCCTGAAGTCATCGCCCCGCATGAAAGGGGATTGCGACCCCCTTGCTTGACGATGATTCGCATTCCTGCTCTCCCCACCTGAAGTCATCGCCCCGCATGAAAGGGGATTGCGACCAGGCACGTGAAGAACTTCTCCATCTTCTCCTCCTTTCCTGAAGTCATCGCCCCGCATGAAAGGGGATTGCGACTCCCTTCCCTTCCCTTCCCACTTCCCGCCGCCAATGCGGCGGCCTGAAGTCATCGCCCCGCATGAAAGGGGATTGCGACTCGGATAGCTGCTTGAGTTCGAGTTCTCGTCCTTCCAACCCTGAAGTCATCGCCCCGCATGAAAGGGGATTGCGACTTATGACCCGTAGCAGCTCGGCCTTCTGGGCATCCTTGCCTGAAGTCATCGCCCCGCATGAAAGGGGATTGCGACAAAATAGGGCATCGTCCCCCCATCCCTCCCATCCCATCCCCTGAAGTCATCGCCCCGCATGAAAGGGGATTGCGACTGTTTATTCATTTCCACCTATTCCCTGATCCCTCAATCCCGTCCTGAAGTCATCGCCCCGCATGAAAGGGGATTGCGACTTTTATGCCGTGACCAGCCAAGAGTTCCGCCCTCCTCCCCTGAAGTCATCGCCCCGCATGAAAGGGGATTGCGACCTGGGGAAAAAACCACACTCACCCGAGTCGGATGTACAATCCTGAAGTCATCGCCCCGCATGAAAGGGGATTGCGACTTTGCCTTTTCTGCACCTTCGTTAGCCAAAGTTTTTAATGACCTGAAGTCATCGCCCCGCATGAAAGGGGATTGCGACTGAAAAGGCAGAAAGAAATGCTTTCTCCAATTGATTTCAACCTGAAGTCATCGCCCCGCATGAAAGGGGATTGCGACATTGAAGCTTTCTCCCCTTTCGCCCATAATTTTTCATCGTCTCCTGAAGTCATCGCCCCGCATGAAAGGGGATTGCGACTCTTGCAACATTTCCAGCACGACTGCAAACTGCGTGTCGTCCTGAAGTCATCGCCCCGCATGAAAGGGGATTGCGACCTCTCACTCCCAATATTGTCTCGGAGTGTTCCCCCAGCTTACCTGAAGTCATCGCCCCGCATGAAAGGGGATTGCGACACCCCCTTCCGCCCAGGGACTGCCTGGGCGACCATCATGGACCTGAAGTCATCGCCCCGCATGAAAGGGGATTGCGACATTGGGGAGCTGGATCCCAATAGAAGCCGGTGTATTTAGGCCTGAAGTCATCGCCCCGCATGAAAGGGGATTGCGACTCTTTTTGGCGGGCAAAGAATTCATATCCCGAAATTATGCCTGAAGTCATCGCCCCGCATGAAAGGGGATTGCGACGATCAGTTTGTAGATACCCGACTTGGACATGTCCGTAAGGGCCTGAAGTCATCGCCCCGCATGAAAGGGGATTGCGACAATACAATTTCGGCAAGTTGTTTCCTCCCGAGTTTTTCCGCCCTGAAGTCATCGCCCCGCATGAAAGGGGATTGCGACCTCTCCGATAGAGTTTAATTACATCAAATTACACATAAAAGATCCTGAAGTCATCGCCCCGCATGAAAGGGGATTGCGACCTTCTCCTCCCATGTTTAGGCGGGATGATCATGCGGAACCTGAAGTCATCGCCCCGCATGAAAGGGGATTGCGACCCACTTCTAGGGTAGGGCCACTCAACGCCAGATATTCGCATCCTGAAGTCATCGCCCCGCATGAAAGGGGATTGCGACCAAAGTAATGCGGCAATTTCAATGCTGCCTTCCCACCAGGGCCTGAAGTCATCGCCCCGCATGAAAGGGGATTGCGACCCTTCGGATCGAATCCAGATCCCTTGGCCAAGTCATACACCCCTGAAGTCATCGCCCCGCATGAAAGGGGATTGCGACCAGAGCCTGACTTGCCAGTCGATCGGCCTGGCATCCTTTTGGGACCTGAAGTCATCGCCCCGCATGAAAGGGGATTGCGACCCAAAAGTGACTTGATAAGAGTCACCTTTCTTTATTATTTTTTTCGTCCTGAAGTCATCGCCCCGCATGAAAGGGGATTGCGACGAGACGGCCAGGGAAGCGCAACGCGCCAACGAATTGTCGCCCTGAAGTCATCGCCCCGCATGAAAGGGGATTGCGACGCCTCAACCGCGTTCTCCATGTGGTCTGTCCGACCACTTGGTCCTGAAGTCATCGCCCCGCATGAAAGGGGATTGCGACATCGATGTCGATAGCGTGAGGGGTCAAATTTATTAAATCCCTGAAGTCATCGCCCCGCATGAAAGGGGATTGCGACTTTATGCATGGGAGATTGTATTGTCTCCCAATTTTTTTTCCTGAAGTCATCGCCCCGCATGAAAGGGGATTGCGACCTTTCAACTCCTTTAGCCTACCAAACTCCGTAGTCTTGTCCCTGAAGTCATCGCCCCGCATGAAAGGGGATTGCGACACGATGATTTTCATCCATCTTCTCCTACATTGATTTGGACCTGAAGTCATCGCCCCGCATGAAAGGGGATTGCGACGCAGCCCTGGCGGCAGCACTGGCGGCATCCCATGCGGCAGCCTGAAGTCATCGCCCCGCATGAAAGGGGATTGCGACTCCTGAGCCTCCTTGGCTACCGTATAGGCGGCATACCATGCCCTGAAGTCATCGCCCCGCATGAAAGGGGATTGCGACATGTCCCGTGAGTTGGGACCGAAATACCTGGATCGGTCCTGAAGTCATCGCCCCGCATGAAAGGGGATTGCGACTCTCAACCCCGACCTCCATCGAGTGGTGGGAAAACCCACCTGAAGTCATCGCCCCGCATGAAAGGGGATTGCGACCCGGAGCCGGACCGGGTTGATACGTCGGTGCCGCCGCCGGACCTGAAGTCATCGCCCCGCATGAAAGGGGATTGCGGCCATTTTTTCAGTGCAGCGACATCGCTGCACGCTTTTACAAAACCTGAAGTCATCGCCCCGCATGAAAGGGGATTGCGACTTTTCCCCGTGCGTGTAAATCACGATGGCTTGGTCATCACCTGAAGTCATCGCCCCGCATGAAAGGGGATTGCGACTCGACATCAAATGCCCAATAAAACTCGCTTAATCTATTTATCCTGAAGTCATCGCCCCGCATGAAAGGGGATTGCAACGATCCTGTTTGCGATCATCGCCAGTCATGCCAATGAATTACCTGGATATAATATTACTGACGTTTCACCGTTTTGGTTCGTTGCAGCGTATATAGCTCAAGTATTTTTCGCGGGATTTGCCCCAATGCGCGCAAACCCTGTGAAAAAGAAGCCGCACAAGCCCGTGCGAGCGGTTGCCGCAGCAAAAAACGGTGAAACGTCTGAAGCCCGAAAACTACGTATCCCGTGATGGTTGCGGTTTAGATAATCACATTAAACAAAAGGAGATTAAGGAGCGGTCAAGAATTGTTTTCTTGATTTGACATATAAGATCTTATATAATTCACACCATGAAACCCATCCAATTCATCGGTTCCTCTCGGGAGGACCTGTCCGCTTTTACCCGTGAGGCCAGGAGGGCTGCCGGCTTCGAGTTGCAACAGGTGCAACACGGCTTGATGCCTGCCGACTGGAAACCAATGCCCGCAGTGGGGGCGGGTGCGATGGAGATTCGCATTCATGTGGCAGGTGCATGGCGCGTGATCTATAGTCGCCAAATTTGATGATGCTGTATATGTTTTGCATGCGTTCCAAAAAAAAAACCGGAAAACCAGCCAGGCAGACATTGATCTGGCCGCTCGTCGTTATCGCCAACTTGGAGGATGAATGATGGAAGCCACTGTTACCCCATCGTGCGGCAACATCTTTCTTGACCTGGGGTTTCCCCCGGATGAAGCCAAGATATTGACGATGCGCGCCGACCTGATGGCAAGACTTCGTTTGATGATTGACTCCAAAGGCCTGACCCAGGAGGAGGCCGCCAGGATGTTTGGCGTCAGGCAATCCCGTGTATCAGATCTGGTGCGCGGCAAATGGGAAAAATTCAGCCTGGATACATTGGTGACCCTTGCCGTGCGCGCCGGAATGCAGGTCGAACTGAATCTTGCCACGTAGAGATGTCGGAAGGATGAACCATCTCTTTTACTTGAAGTCATCGCCACGAATGAAAGGGGATGGCAACAATCACATTCGGAAGAAAGCGGAGTGGCCAATGTACGTATGCTTTCCAAAATTCAAATAATCCTCACAAAAAATGCACTGTCTCCGACATACCAGGGCATTTCTTGGCTGTTGTCTTGTGTTTGGAAATGGTACGCTGGGATTGCTTGTCACCCTGGAAGGAAATTGCAACATGGCCACGACAACATGTGACACATTGGCGTTTTCTGAAGAACTCAGAGCCGCCGGGGTCCCAGAATTACAGGCCAAGGCGCAGGCCAAGGCGTTATCCGCGATCGCCAGCGAAAAATTGGTGTCGCAAGAGTACCTGGATACGCGGCTGAAGGAACGTGAGTATCGGCTGACCATCCCTTGAACCCTCCCTTCATCGCCGAATCCCCGCCAATCATCCCCCCATTCTTCAGGATCGACCCCCGCCAGAAACACAACCGTGACCACCCCCCGCCCCAGACAATCCCCAGACAACCGTTCAAGCTCCCTTTTTTTCGCCGATTCCTTTCGGAACCGCCGCGCGAACGGGTAGTATTCCCAGAGAAACATCCCCCTTCTCCTCGACCATGGGGGGGCCAGACGAACCGCCGGGTGGGACTTGGTTTTCGATGAAAATTCTGATTGTCGGGTTGAATCACAAAACCGCACCGGTCGCGGTGCGGGAAAAAATCGCTCCCGACCCGGATCAACAGACACAATGGCTTCGCGAACTGACCGAACTTCCCGATATCGCGGAAGGATTGCTCCTCTCCACCTGCAATCGATTCGAGGTCTGGCTGGTCTGTCGCAGAGTCGATCATGCCCAGGCAGTGACCATTCGCCTGCTGGCGCAAAAAAGCCATATACCTGTCGAGCTTCTGGAACCCCATCTCTACATCCACGAAGAAGCGGCAGCAGTGGCCCATGGTTTTCGGGTGGCCTCCAGTCTGGATTCCCTCGTCGTCGGCGAGGCGCAAATCCTGGGTCAGGTCAAACAGGCCTGGCAACGGGCCAGTGAAACGGGATCCTGTGGTTCGATCCTCGGTCGCTATTGCCACCAGGTGTTCAAAATCGCCAAGAAAGTCCGCAGCGAAACCGGATTGGCGAAAAATCCGGTCTCCATCGCCTCGGTGGCGGTGGCGCTGGCGCGTAAAATATTCGGCAGCCTCCAGGGACACGTCTGCCTCCTCATCGGCGCCGGAGAAATGTGTGAACTGGCCGCACGCCATCTGGCAGGTCAGGGGGTGCGCATCCTTGTCGCCAACCGCACCCTCGAACGCGCCCGCGAACTCGCCCAACAGTTCGATGGCGACGCCTTCGGCCTGGAATCCCTGGAACGTCGCCTGTTCGAAGCGGACATCATCATCTCCTCCACCGGCGCCACCCGCCCCATCGTCACCGCCGACATGGTCCAGGCCGCCCTGCGCCAACGGCGCTACCGTTCCCAGTTCTACATCGATATCGCCGTCCCCCGCGATCTGGCCCCCGAAATCACACAGATCGACAATGCCTTCCTCTATGATATCGACGATCTGGAAAACATCTCCCGCGACAACCGCAAGGACCGGGACCGCGAAATCGTCGCCGCCCAGGCAATCATTCATGCCGGAGTCGATGAATTCATCTCCTGGGCCCGTTCCCGTGACGTGGTCCCAACCCTGGTCGCCTTGCGCCAATCCCTGGAATCCATTCGCGATCAGGAGGTCGAAAAAACCCTGAAAGGGTGGACCAACCTTGATTCCCAGGACCGGGAACGGGTCGTCAACCTGGCCAGGGTCCTGGTCAACCGCATCCTGCATGTCCCCTTGACCCAGTTGCGCGAACAGGGAAGCGGACCCCAGGGGGCGTTACTCGTGGAAACAACAAAAAGACTGTTCCGGCTGGAAGATGATTCCCAGACCGAAAACGACCCATCCTCGAATCCTTGAACCTTGCCCCGGATCCTCCATGTCCTTCCTGTCGAAACTTGATGATCTCTCCCGCCGCCATGGCGAATTGACGGCCCTCCTGTCCCTGGCGGAGGTCATGGCCGATTCGGCGCGGTTTACCCGCCTTTCCCGCGAATTCGCCAGTCTTGATCCGATCATCCTGGCCTACAGGGCGCTTCAGGCCATCGAAAAAGAAATCCTGGCCACCGAAACCCTCCTGGCCGAATCCTCCGCCGATCCCGAGTTGCGGCTTCTGGCCCGGGAAGAACGGGACATCCTTCAAGCGCGACGCGACACAGCATGGCGGGAACTTCAATTGATGCTCCTGCCCAAGGATCGCAACGATGAAAAAAACGCCATCCTCGAAATCCGCGCCGGTACCGGCGGCGAAGAAGCGGCTCTCTTCGCCGGAGACATGTTGCGCATGTATCAACGATTCGCCGAATCCCGCGGGTGGCGGATGGAATTGTTGTCCATCCATGCGACCGATCTGGGTGGATTCAAGGAAATCATCATCCTGGTAAGCGGACGGGGAGCGTTTTCTTCCCTCAAGTTTGAATCGGGGGTTCATCGGGTACAGCGGGTTCCGGTCACCGAGGCAGGCGGGCGGATCCATACCTCCGCCTGCACCGTGGCGGTCCTCCCCGAGGCCGAAGAGGTCGATGTCGTCATCAACGAACGCGACGATCTGCGCATCGATGTCTTCCGTTCCTCGGGTCCGGGGGGGCAAAGCGTCAACACCACCGATTCGGCAGTCCGCATCACCCATCTGCCAACGGGCCTCGTCGTCGTCTGCCAGGATGAAAAATCGCAACACAAAAACAAGGCCAAGGCCCTGAAAGTGTTGAAGGCCAGACTCTACGACATGGAACTGAAAGCCGCCGAGGATGCCCGGTCCCGCGACCGAAAAGGGCAGGTCGGCAGCGGCGATCGGTCGGAACGGATTCGCACCTACAATTTTCCCCAGGGTCGTCTGACCGATCACCGGATCAACCTGACCCTGTACCGCCTCGATCAGATCCTCCAGGGCGATCTGGAAGAGGTGATCTC
Source organism: Magnetococcales bacterium (assembly GCA_015228815.1). NCBI lineage: Bacteria > Pseudomonadati > Pseudomonadota > Magnetococcia > Magnetococcales > Magnetococcales bacterium. Next base: position 61,765 of record JADGCV010000024.1, read on the forward strand.
CGCCCTCGCCAACGAACATCAGGCCCAATTGCTCGCCGAATTCGCCGGCGACGTATCCTGACAGCGCCCCCTTCGCGTTATGACGCCTGGTGAAGTCCTCGTCCATCCTTTGCGATTTGGAGACAGAGCCACCTGTGTGTTAACATGGACGCAGTCCGCTTTTTCCTGAATCCGTGACCTCATCGGTCGATGAATCATGTCCACCGGACAACCTTGTGTCCTCTGCCAGCCGCAGATGTTTTTGCAGTCTCGGGTCCTTGGCGTTTTCTTTCAAGAGTGTCAACCTGCCCATGGAGGGTACCATCATGTCCCTGATGTTCGATTCATTGGCCTACGCCAAAAAATTGAAAGCCGCCGGTGTCCCCGAGGCCCAGGCGGAAATACAGGCCGAAACCATCGTCGAATGGATGGAGGACCGCCTGGCCACCAGGCTGGAACTGGAACAGGTCCGGGTGGATTTGAAACGGGACATCGAATCGGTCCGGACAGAGTTGAAACGAGACATCGAATCGGTCCGGGCAGAGTTGAAGCGGGACATCAAGGAACTCGATGTCAAAATCGAGTCGGTCCGGGCAGAGTTGAAGCGGGACATCGAGTCGGTCCGGGCAGAGTTGAAACGGGACATCAAGGAACTGGAACAACGCATGGTCATCAAGCTCGGAAGTTTGATGTTCGTGGCGGTCGGGGCCGTGGCCGCCCTGGTCAAACTGCTTTGACATCCGTGCGACCAAGACGGCCTGAAACGTTTTTGAAGTCACGAATCCTTGGCGTTTGTTTTCAAGAGTACCGTCAGACAACCTGCTCATGGAGGGCACCATCATGTCACTGATGTTCGATTCACTGGCCTACGCCAAAAAATTGAAAGCCGCCGGTGTCCCCGAGGCCCAGGCGGAAATACAGGCCGAAACCATCGTCGAATGGATGGAAGACCGCCTGGCCACCAGGCTGGAACTGGAACAGGTCCGGGCAGATTTGAAGCGGGACCTCAAAGAACTGGATACAAAGGCCGAAGTCCGGCTCAAAGAACTGGATACAAAGGCCGAAGTCCGGTTCAAGGAAATTGAGGTCCGGTTCAAGGAACTCGATGCCAGAATCGAGTCGGTCCGGATGGAGTTGAAGCGGGATATCAAGGAACTCGATGTCAAGATCGAGTCGGTCCGGGCAGAGTTGAAACGGGACATCAAGGAACTGGAACAACGCATGGTCATCAAGCTCGGAAGTTTGATGTTCGTGGCGGTCGGGGCCGTGGCCGCCCTGGTCAAACTGCTCTGATCTTGTGCGCTTCCGGGTGACATTCGTTCGCACCCTTGGCATTGATCGATCGGAAATCAACCGATCCATTGCCCCAAAACACCCGTCCTTACATGAAACAAAGGCGATAAATATATATTTTTCTTGTTGATTCTTCACCAATTTAATAATGAACCTGTTATCATCCCCTCTGTCGAAATTTCAAAATTCGAAAACATCTGAATGGAGGAGATGAATGATGAAAATCGGTATTCCAAGGGAAGTCCATCCGGGTGAAAACCGGGTAGCAGCCAGTCCCGATTCGGTGCGGCAATTGATCAAACTCGGTTTTTCAGTCGCCGTCGAAGCGGGGGCCGGTCTCAACGCCCAGTTCGAAGATTCCCACTACAGGGAAGCGGGGGCGGAAATCATCGCCGAAACCGCCGCTCTATGGCAGGCGGTGGACATTGTTTTCAAGGTGCGGGCCCCGACACTCCATCCGGGATTGAAGAAAAACGAAATCGATCTGTTGAAGCGGGGAAACACCCTGATCAGCTTCATCTGGCCCGCCCAGAACAAGGAGCTGATGGATCTTCTCGCCGCCCGTGGCGTCAACGTTCTGGCCATGGATTCGGTCCCCCGCATTTCCCGGGCGCAAAAACTCGATGCCCTCTCCTCGATGGCCAACATTGCCGGTTACCGGGCGGTCATCGAAGCGGCACATGCCTTCGGACGTTTCTTTACCGGTCAGGTCACGGCCGCGGGAAAAGTCCCTCCGGCCAAGGTATTCGTCATCGGCGCCGGGGTGGCGGGACTGGCGGCCATCGGCGCCGCCTCGGGCCTGGGGGCCATCGTCCGCGCCTCGGATACCCGGCCCGAGGTGAAGGATCAGGTCAAGAGCATGGGGGCCGAATTCGTCTCGCCGCAACACGAAGAAGAGGGGACGGGCATCGGCGGCTACGCCAAGGTCATGAGCGAAGGGTTTCAGAAGGCGCAGCAGGAACTCTTCGCCAAACAAGCCCTCGACGTGGACATCATCATCACCACCGCCCTGATTCCGGGAAAACCCGCCCCCAAACTGATCACCCGTGAAATGGTCGATCACATGAAACCGGGCAGTGTCATCGTCGATCTTGCCGCCGAACAGGGGGGCAACTGCGAATATACGGTGCCGCACCAAAAGGTGGTCCACAACAACGTCACCATCATCGGCTATTCCGATCTGCCCAGCCGCCTGGCGCGGCAATCGAGCCAGCTCTACGCCACCAATCTGGTGCGGCTGATGGAGGAATTGTGCAAAACCAAAGATGGCGTCATCAATATCAACATGGACGATGAGGTCATTCGCGGCACCACCGTGATCAAGGAAGGGGTCATCACCTGGCCGCCACCGCCCCCCAGGCTTTCGGCGGCTCCCGCCAAACCGGTCCAGGCCGCCGCACCCGTTGTCCAAGCGAAAAAAAGTCATGGCCATGGTCCGGGGGCGCCCGCCTCGGGCCAATCGACCCTGGTCATGGGACTGGCCCTGGCGGTCGTTTTCGGACTGGTCGGAATGACCGCCCCCGCCTCCTTCCTGAACCATTTTACCGTCTTCGTCCTCGCCTGTTTCATCGGCTACATGGTGATCTGGAACGTCACCCCCGCCCTGCACACCCCTTTGATGAGCGTCACCAACGCCATCAGCAGCATCATCGTTCTCGGAGCGTTGATTCAAATCTCCTCTCCGGGACTGATCATCACCCTGCTTGCCGGACTGGCCATCGGCCTGACCGCCATCAACATGTTCGGCGGCTTCTGGGTCACCCGCCGCATGCTGCGCATGTTCCAGAAATGACACGGGGGAAAATCCAATGACTACCGAATTGATGACCGTTTCCTATATCGGCGCCACCATCCTGTTCATCCTCAGCCTCGGCGGCCTGAGCAACCCCGAAACCTCCAGACGCGGCAACCTGTTCGGCATGATCGGCATGGGCATCGCCGTTCTGGCCACCCTCATGGGACCCCGGGTCACCGGCCTGTCCAACCTTGCCATCATCGCCATCGCCATGGGACTGGGGGCAATCGTCGGCATCATCGCCGCCATCCGCGTCAAAATGACCCAGATGCCCGAACTGGTCGCCCTCATGCACAGCCTGGTCGGCCTGGCGGCCTGTCTGGTCGGTTTTGCCAATTTCATCGATCCATCCGCCCACTTTACCGGCAGCGAAAAAACAATCCACGAAATCGAGATCTACCTGGGAATCCTGATCGGCGCCATCACCTTTTCCGGCTCCCTGATCGCCTTCGGCAAACTTTCGGGCAAGATCGGTGGCAAACCCATGCTGCTCCCCGGTCGTCATCTGTTGAACCTGGGGCTCCTGGTCCTGGTCCTCTTCCTTGGACGGATGTTTCTTCAAGCGCCCGGAATCGACCAGGGAATTCTTCCCCTTTCCCTGATGACCTTCATCGCCCTGCTCTTCGGCATGCATATGGTCATGGCCATCGGCGGTGCCGACATGCCGGTCGTCGTTTCCATGCTCAACAGCTATTCGGGATGGGCTGCTGCGGCAACCGGTTTCATGCTCTCCAACGATCTTCTGATCGTGGTCGGGGCCCTGGTAGGCTCTTCGGGGGCCATCCTTTCCTATATCATGTGCCGCGCCATGAACCGCAATTTCATCTCCGTCATCGCCGGCGGTTTCGGCACCGAAGGAGGCAAAACCCTTGCGGCTGGTCCGGAGGCCCCTCAAGGCGACGTTCAACCGATCAGCGCTTCCGAAACCGCCGAACTTCTGCGCACGGCGCAAAATGTCATCATCGTCCCCGGATACGGGATGGCGGTGGCGCAGGCGCAACATACGGTATGTGAAATCACGAAAATTTTGCGCTCCAGGGACATCAACGTTCGTTTCGGCATCCATCCTGTCGCCGGACGAATGCCGGGACACATGAACGTCCTTCTGGCAGAAGCCAAAGTCCCCTACGACATCGTGCTGGAAATGGACGAACTCAATCAGGATTTTCCCACTACCGATGTCACCATCGTGATCGGGGCCAACGACATCGTCAATCCGGCGGCCCAGGAAGATCCCACCAGTCCCATCGCCGGCATGCCGGTCTTGGAAGTCTGGAAGGCAAAAACTTCGATCGTCATGAAAAGATCGATGGCCTCGGGTTACGCAGGAGTGGATAATCCATTATTCTACAAAGAAAACAATCGCATGCTCTTTGGCGACGCCAAAAAGACGCTTGATGAAGTCCTCGTTCATCTTTCACAATGATCATCATTGTCGATGGGTCCGGGAAAGAGCCAACCGATCCCGGACCCTCAGCGGCGACGGAGACAGACGTGGAAAAAACTTCCTACAGCAAATCAAAGGCCCGACCGTCGGGCAGGCGATACCGCGTAAAATCGACGACATCCACAGTCATGATCTCGGTGATGTCCGTTTCATCGGCCAGCCAGATCAAGGAGGCGTCGGCCAGGTCCATCTCCCGCTTTCCCTCCTCGGTATAGCGGCGCATCCAGCGCGTCATCTCCCCCAGGTGGTACGATTCGAAGGAATGGACAACGATGCCCTGTCGTTCGACCCATTGTAAAAGTTCATAACGATGGGGTGGTTGCAGCAGATAACTCGCCTCGACAATGCACGGCCAAGTCGTCAGAAATCGAACACCTTGTTGGGAAAACTCCCGCACCAGGGCGCGGATGCGCGGATGATGCCGATCATCCCTGGCGAACAGCGCAACCAGAGGCCCGGAATCAATAAGAATATTTCGCACGCAGTCTGGCCTTGACCTTTTCGGAAACGTTTTCGGAGGCATGGGGATCGCCCATGGGGGCGCCACTGCAAATTTCGTCCAGAAGTTCCGATGGGTTCTTGTATCCCAACGCCCGTTCCAGGGTATCCTTGACAAAGGCCGACTTGGTCATGCCCAGCCGCTTCGCCTCCTGGTTGACCCGCTCCTCCAGCACCGGATCCAATCGCACCGACATGGCCATACCCGCCTCCTCAAGTTCAGGTGAATACGGTAATACCGTATCCCATGGCGCGTCCCGTGGCAAGCCAGATCCGTGTGATTGCTACAGTTCCTCCCCGAACAGGCGGGGGCTGGACACAGCCGATTTACGCCCCTGACGGACACAGGTTTGGCAGGCGTTCATCGCTTACGTTTTTTCGTAACTGCCCAGGTACCTTACAGGTTTAATTATTGAAAGAAAAAAGGGGTCTGGGGGATTGCCCCCAGGGTTTTGAT
>JADGCV010000025.1 GCA_015228815.1 Magnetococcales bacterium
GAATTTCCGCAAAAACCGCGGAAATTCGCTTCGGGTGAAATGGCGCGTAAAAAACAAAGTCAAAAACAAAATCAAAAACAAAACCCTGGGGGCAATCCCCCAGACCCCTTTTTTCTTTCAATAACTAAACCCGGAGGGTACCTGGGCAGTTACCAATAATTTCCACGATCCTTAAATCATTCCCACTCGATGGTCCCAGGGGGCTTCGAAGTGATGTCATAAGTGACACGGTTGATTCCCTGGACCTCGTTGATGATGCGGTTGGAAATTTTTTTCAGAAGCTCGGTCGGCATGGGATACCAGTCGGCGGTCATGTAGTCGCGCGTGGCAACCGCCCGCAACGCAACGACATATTCATAGGTCCTGCCATCCCCCATGACGCCGACACTCTTGACCGGAAGAAACACTGCAAAAGCCTGGGCAATTTTTTCATAATGACCCGCCCGCCGCAGTTCCTCGATATAGATGTGATCCGCCTGCCTGAGGATGTCGGCAAAATCACCACGGACCTCGCCCAGAATGCGAACCCCCAATCCCGGTCCGGGAAAGGGATGCCGAAAGACCATCTCCCGCGGCAGGCCCAGTTCCAATCCGACGTTGCGGACTTCATCCTTGAAAAGCTCCCGCAACGGTTCCAACAGGTTCAATCCCATTCGTTCGGGCAACCCGCCAACGTTGTGGTGCGATTTAATGTTGGTGGCGACTCCGGTCTTGCCGCCGGCTGACTCGATGACATCGGGATAGATGGTCCCCTGACCCAACCAGCGAACCCCCGGTATTTTTCCCGCCTCCTCCTCGAAGACTTCGATGAAGGCATGGCCGATGATTCGTCGTTTTTTCTCCGGATCGGTCACCCCCGCCAATCGTCCCAGAAACCGCTCCTGGGCCGCGACGTGGATCACCCGCACCCCCAGATGCCGGGCGAAGGTCGCCATCACCTCTTCCCCCTCGTGCAACCTGAGTAGACCGTTGTCCACAAAAATGCAGGTCAACTGCCGGCCAATGGCCCGGTGAACCAGGGCTGCGGTGACCGCCGAATCGACCCCGCCCGATAGTCCAAGGACGACATGATCCCCCCCGACCCGGGTACGTATGGCCTCGATCTCATGGTCGATGAACCCGGTGGCGGTCCACAGACCATGGGCGCCACAGATTCCCCGGACAAAACGTTCGATCAGCGCGGCGCCGTTTTCGGTATGATCGACCTCCGGATGAAACTGCACCCCAAACACGGAACGCGACGTCGATTCCATCGCCGCCACCAACCCCCCATGACTCATCGCCGTCACCACAAATCCTGGCGGAATTCCGGCAACGTGATCGCCATGGCTCATCCACACATTTTGCACCACCCCCCCCAACCAATCGGCAAGAAGAGGAGAACGATACCCCCCCTCCCCCGTGCCATGGATCGCAGCGCCACCGTATTCCCTCTTGCCCGAAGGATCGACCCGCCCCCCCAGATCCCGTGCCAACAGGTGCATGCCATAACAAATCCCCAACACCGGCACCCCAAGTTCGAGAATGGCAGGATTCAGGCCGGGAGCGCCCGCGTCATAGACCGAACGGTGCCCTCCCGAAAGGATGATCCCCAGGGGACGAAAGGCATGAATTTTTTCCCCCTCCATCGACCAGGGATGAATTTCGCAATAGCTGCCGCATTCGCGCACCCGCCGGGCAATGATCTGGGTATACTGTGATCCATAGTCCAGGATCAGGAATCGTTCGGAATGGATGGAATCGTTGGCAACGGTCATGGTCATGGAGCGGTTCATTCAAGACGGTAATTGGGGGCTTCCTTGGTCAAGGAAACATCGTGGACGTGCGATTCGCGCAAACCGGCACTCGTGATCCGCACGAACACCGGCTTTGTGCGCAAGGTTTGTATGTCGGGACAACCGGTATACCCCATCGCCGAACGGACCCCCCCCAGAATCTGGTGAATCAATGGTGCCAAAGGCCCTTTGTAGGGGACACGTCCCTCGACCCCCTCGGGAACCAGTTTATGCACCGCGACCTCCGTTTGAAAATAACGGTCCTTGGAACCATCCGCCATCGCCCCCAGCGATCCCATCCCGCGATAGGTCTTGTAGGAACGGCCCTGATAGAGAAACACCTCCCCCGGGGCCTCGTCGGTTCCCGCAAACATCGAACCCATCATGACACTGGAGGCCCCCGCGGCGATCGCCTTGGCCACCTCCCCGGAAAACTTGATCCCGCCGTCGGCGATGATCGGAATCTGGTCCCGATCCGCCTCCCGGGCACAATCAGCCACGGCGGTGATCTGCGGCACCCCAACCCCGGCAACGATGCGGGTGGTGCAGATGGAACCGGGTCCGATCCCCACCTTGACGGCGTCGGCCCCGGCGTCGATCAAGGCCCGGGTCGCCTCGGCGGTGGCGACGTTGCCGCCGATGACCTGGCAGTGGGAAAAGCGGTTCTTGATCCAGGAGACCGTTTCGAGAACTCCCCGTGAATGCCCATGGGCGGTATCGACGACGATGACATCGACATCCGCCGCCGCCAGGACCTGGGCCCGTTCCCGCCCCTCCGCCCCCACCCCGACCGCCGCCCCCACCCGCAGCCGTCCCGATCGATCCTTGCAGGCAAAGGGGTTGGTCTGGGCTTTTTCGATATCCTTCACCGTGATCAACCCGACGCAACGAAACGCCTGGTCCACCACCAGAAGTTTTTCGATGCGGTGATGATGCAACAACCGTTTGGCCTCGTCCATCGAGACCCCTTCCTGGACCGTCACCAGTTTGTTGCCCTGGGTCATCAATTCGGATACCGGCTGATTTTCGTCCGAGGCGAACCGGACATCACGGTTGGTGAGAATGCCCTGCAACACCCCATCCTCGCGGGTCACCGGAATGCCGCTGATGGAATGTTCCCGCATGATGCGGTTGGCCTCGCGCAATGGCGCCTGCGGCAAAATAGTCCAGGGATTGACCACCAGCCCCGCCACGAACCGCTTCACCGTCCGCACCTGATCGGCCTGTTCGGATAGCGACATGTTTTTGTGGATGATCCCCATCCCCCCCTCCTGGGCCATGGCGATGGCGGCCCGTCCCTCGGTCACCGTATCCATGGCGGCGGAAATCAGGGGAATGTTCAAAGCGATGTCCCGGGTCAACCGGGTGGAAAGATCGACATTCCCCGGCAGAACCTCGGAATAGGCAGGCACCAGGAGAACATCGTCAAACGTCAGGGCGGTATCGAGAATCTTCATGGTCCTCCATTGGCGCTGGCGAGGAATAAATTATTGAAAGAAAAAAGGGGCTTAAGGGATTGCCCCCAGGGTTCTTCTTTATAATTTTTATTGATCCCAAAAATCAAAACCCTGGGGGCAATCCCTTAAGCCCCTTTTTTCTTTTAATAATTTTTTACTCGGAATCCCACCCCGACCATATAAAGCTCCGCGCTACGGCTCCGGCTGGCCTTGGGTTTGACCACCTTGACTCGCGTAAAATCAAGATGGGCCCGCCGCACCGTTTCGTGAAATCCCGGCCCCTGGAACAGTTTGACCACCAATACGCCACCCGGACTCAACGTGGCGCGGGCAAATTCATGCGCCGCCTCGGCCAAAAGTTCACCCCGCGCCTGATCGGCAGTGGCAATCCCCGACATGTTGGGGGCCATGTCGGAAAGGACCACGTCCACCATCCGCTCGGGCGCGATCGCCTCCCGCAACTGTAAAAGCCCCACCTCCCCAAGAAAATCACCCTGGATGAACACCACCCCGTCCAATGGCGGCATCGACAACAGATCCATCGCCACCACCCGACCCCGTTCACCCACCAATCCCGTCGCCACCTGACTCCAACCACCAGGGGCCGATCCCAGATCGACCACCGTTTTCCCCGGACCCAGAATCGCTCTCCCCGCTTCTCCGAAGGGTTGGCCAGCGATTTCCAACAACTTGTAGGCGGCCCGCGATCGATAACCATCCCGTCGCGCCTGAAGCACAAACGGATCGTGATGATGCTCCTGCAACCAGCGGCTGCTGGAAGGTCGGCGTTTGGTCATCGAATCAGGCGGGGATCAATGATAATGGATCTCAAGAATTTCAAAACGGCGAATGCCTCCCGGAGCGTGAACCTGAACCCGATCTCCCTCCTCCTTGCCAATCATGCCGCGGGCCATCGGACTGGTGATCGAAATCATCCCCTGCTCCAGATTGGCTTCATCGACGCCGACGATCTGATAGGTTGCCTCCTCGTCGGTTTCGACGTCGGTGACGGTAACCGTGGCACCAAAAACAACTTTGCTCGATTGAATCTTGGACGGGTCGATGATCTCCGCCTGGGCCAGACGGGTCTCAAGTTCCGTAATCCGCCCCTCGTTGAAGGATTGTTGTTCCTTTGCGGCATGATATTCCGCATTTTCCGACAAATCCCCGTGTTCGCGCGCCACCGAGATGGCTTCGACGATACGGGGCCTTTCGACCGATTTGAGCCGTTTCAACTCTTCTTTGAGTTTTTCGGCGCCACGAACGGTCATTGGGATCCTTTGGGACATGATCAAACCATCCTTAACAAGTTGTCGCGCACCAACGCCTGGGTCATCAGTACACGGTGATCATGGCTTCATGTTGGATTTCCAGGTGATAGTCCTGGAGGGCCTTGCACCGAAAGCCCGATTCCTTGATGGCCGCCATGGCCGCCACCGCCGCCCTCATGCCGGCGATGGTCGTAAAATAGGGAATGCGCCCCAACAGGGCACTCCGACGCATGGACAGCGAATCGGCAAGGGCCGACTTGCCGTGTGTGGTGTTGAACACCAGAAGAATGTCGCCGTTTTTCATCAGATCCACGATGTCGGGACGCCCCTGGTTGACCTTGTTGACCTGAGTGACCGGCAGCCCTTCACGTCGCAAAAAGTTGGCCGTCCCTTCCGTGGCGCAGAGGGTAAACCCCATCTCCACCAGACGCCGTGCCGGTTGCAGGACGGCCCGTTTGTCGTCATCGCGAACGGAAATACAGGCCATCCCCCTTCCACCACTCCCCGGTCGCGGCAAAATGGTCCCGGCACTTTCCTGGGCCTTGGCAAATGCCAGGGCAAAGGAATCGGCCAAACCCATCACCTCGCCGGTCGATTTCATTTCGGGTCCCAGAATCGTATCGACGCCGGGAAATTTTTCGAACGGGAAGACCGCCTCCTTGACGGCCATGTGGGCGAAGCGTGGCTCCTTCCTTGGGCCGATGTCGGCCAGCCGCCCCCCCGCCATGATCCGCGCCCCCACCTTGGCCAGCGGCACCCCGGTGGCCTTGGAAACGAACGGCACCGTCCGGGAGGCCCGCGGGTTGACCTCCAAAATATAAACCGCTCCTTGACAAATGGCAAATTGAACGTTCATCAACCCGACAACATTCAGCGCCCTGGCGAGCAATACCGTCTGTCGTTTGATCTCATCGATCAGATCCTGGCCAATGGAATAGGGCGGAAGCGAACAGGCCGAATCGCCCGAATGGATCCCCGCCTCCTCGATGTGTTCCATGACCCCCCCGACCAGGACATCCGTCCCGTCGGCCAGGCAATCGACATCGATTTCGATGGCATCCCGGAGAAAATGATCGAGCAGCACCGGATGGTCGGGAGAGGCGCGAACCGCGGTACGCATGTACCGTTCAAGGTCGTTGGCGGCATGAACGATCTCCATCGCCCGTCCCCCCAGGACATAGGAAGGACGCACCACGATCGGATAACCCACCGACTCGGCCGAAGCCAGCGCCTCCCCCTCGGAACGGGCAATGGCATTCTTCGGTTGTCTGAGGCCCAACCGTTCCAGGAGAACCTGAAACCGTTCCCGATCCTCGGCCTCGTCAATGGCATCGGGGCTGGTGCCGATAATGGGCGCCCCCGCCGCTTCCAGGGGTTTGGCCAGCTTGAGCGGCGTCTGTCCCCCGAGTTGCACGATGATCCCCTCGGGTCGTTCGGTTTCGACAATGTTGAGCACATCCTCGAAGGTCAGCGGCTCGAAATAGAGGCGGTCGGAGGTATCGTAATCGGTGGAGACGGTTTCGGGATTGCAATTGACCATGATGGTCTCGAATCCCCCCTCCTTGAGGGCAAAGGCGGCGTGGACGCAGCAATAATCGAACTCGATCCCCTGACCGATCCGGTTCGGCCCTCCCCCCAGAATCATGATCTTGCGCCGGGAACTGGGTTGGGCTTCGCACTGGTGTTCGTAGGTGGAATAGAGATAGGCGGTCTGCGACGCGAATTCGGCGGCACAGGTATCGACCCTCTTGAACACCGGGACAACCCCATGGCCTTTCCGGATGCCGCGAATGGTGGTTTCCTCCGAATTCATGATCCTGGCCAGGGTCGCATCGGAAAAACCCATCCGCTTCAAGTCCCACCAGGCCTCCCGCGTCAGGTCCTGGGGGCGACGGCCATAAAGAAGCCGTTCCTTCTCGACGATCTGCTGAATCTGATCGAGAAACCAGGGATCGATGGCGGTCACCTTGTGAATCCACGCCAGCGAACGGCCCAGGCGAAAGGCATCCGCCACCAGAAGAATACGGTCGGGGCCGGCAAAATGAAGCTGCCGCTCCAGGGCGGCATCCCGTTCCTCCCGCGATTCGAATCGTTGCGCCGCAAAGATGGGATCAAACCCCGACAACCCCGTCTCCATCGAACGCAACGCCTTGTGCATCGATTCCTTGAAGGTCCGGCCAATGGCCATCGCCTCGCCCACCGATTTCATCTGCGTCGTCAGAATCGGTTCGGCCTGGGGAAATTTTTCGAAGGTGAACCGGGGAATCTTGGTGACGACATAGTCGATCGTCGGTTCGAAGGAGGCCGGAGTCACCCCGGTGATGTCGTTCATGATCTCCGGCAGGGTATAGCCGACCGCCAGTTTGGCCGCCACCTTGGCGATGGGAAACCCCGTCGCCTTGGAGGCCAGGGCCGAGGAACGCGACACCCGGGGATTCATTTCGATGACCACCATCCGGCCATTCTGGGGATTGATGGCAAACTGGACGTTCGATCCTCCGGTATCGACGCCGACCTCGCGCAGGATGGCGATGGAAGCGTCGCGCAGTTCCTGATATTCCTTGTCGGTCAAAGTCAGGGCAGGCGCCACGGTGATCGAATCGCCGGTATGGATTCCCATCGGATCGATGTTTTCGATCGAACAGACGATGATGGCGTTATCCATCCGGTCCCGGACCACCTCCATCTCGAATTCCTTCCAGCCGATCAACGATTCCTCGATCAGGACTTCGGCGGTCGGCGAGGCGGCCAGTCCCCTGCGGACGATGGTTTCGTATTCCTCCATGTTGTAGGCCACCCCCCCTCCGGTCCCGCCGAGGGTATAGCTGGGGCGGATGATCAGGGGAAAATTGATCTGCCGTTGAATCGCCAGGGCATCGTCCCAATTGTGGGCAAAGCCGCTCAGCGCCATTTCCAGGCCGATCCGGGTCATCGCCTTCTTGAACAGTTCCCGGTCCTCCGCCTTGGCAATCGCTTCGCGCGAGGCGCCGATCAATTCGACGCCATAGCGTTCCAGGACCCCCTGCTGGGCCAGTTTCATTGCCAGATTCAACGCGGTCTGCCCCCCCATGGTCGGCAGCAGCGCCTGAGGCCGCTCCATGTCGATGATCCGGGTCAGTACCTCCACGGTCAACGGTTCGACATAGGTGCGATGGGCCAGTTCGGGATCGGTCATGATGGTGGCGGGATTGGAATTGACCAGGACGACCTGGAATCCCTCCTCGCGCAGCGCCTTGCAGGCCTGGGCCCCGGAATAATCGAATTCACACGCCTGACCGATGACGATGGGACCGGCGCCGATGATAAATATTTTCTCGATATCCTGCCGTCTGGGCATGGCCGTCACCTTGTCATGAATGGCGGGCGTGACGCATCAGGGTCACAAAATCGCCAAAAAGATAATGGGCATCGTGCGGACCGGGACTCGCCTCGGGATGGTATTGCACCGAGAACACCGGCAATCGATTGTGACGCATCCCCTCGATCGTGCCATCGAACAGGGATTCGTGGGTCACCGTCACGTCGGCGGGAAGGGTGTCGCGGGAGACGACGAATCCGTGATTCTGCGATGTGATCTCGACCAGTCCCGTCCCAAGATGGCGCACCGGATGATTGCCGCCCCGATGGCCAAATTTCAACTTGGTCGTCGTCCCCCCCAAAGCGAGGGCGAGCATCTGGTGACCCAGGCAAATGCCGAACGTGGGCTTTTTGGTTTCGAGGATTTTTTCGATCAGACCGATTCCGTGTCGAACCGCCTCGGGGTCGCCCGGACCATTGGAGAGAAAATATCCTTCGCAACCGCTGTCCAACAACGTCGCCGGTTCCACCCGGGACGGCCAGACCTCCAGGGAGCATCCAGCCGACACCAGGGAACGCAGAATGTTGTGCTTGACCCCGAAATCCAGCACCGCCACCTTGAACGGTGGTCCAGACTCCGCCACCGGTTCCCTGTTCCAGGGCAGCCAGACGCTGTTTTTCCAGGGAACGAGGCCGTCGCGCCAGGGATAGGATTGCTCACAGGTCACCTCGTCGGTCAGGTCCATCCCCGCCAGGCCTGGCCAGGCCCTGGTCTTGGCCAGCAACGAAGCGCCGTCGAAATCGACCGTCGAAAGAATGCCCCTCCGGGCGCCATGTGTACGCAGCCATCCCACCAGTTGCCGGGTATCGATCCCCTCGATGGCGGGAATCCGGTGGCGTGCGAGAAATCCCGACACATCCTCCTTGGACCGCCAGTTGGAGGGAATGCGGGAAGATTCGCGCAACACAAACCCCCGAAGCCAGGGACGACGCGACTCCATGTCCAGGGGATTGACGCCGACATTGCCGATTTGCGAAGCGGTCATGGTGACGATCTGTCCGGCGTAGGAAGGATCGCTCATGATTTCCTGGTATCCGGTCATGGAGGTGTTGAAACACACCTCGCCCACCGCTTCCCCCTCGGCGCCGCAGGCGAAGCCGTCGAACCGGGTACCGTCATCCAACATCAATACCGCCCTGTCCACGCCATGGATCATCGAAGACCATCCGTTCGATCGCTTTGAGTTAAGGCAAACCACCATCTTGAATCTAAACCGGTCCGGACCTTTTGCCAACCCACAAAAAATTGTCGAAAGAATTCATCATCGACCCGTCCCACCCTTCGATCCTGTCAAACGGGGGCCGATTCCAGGAGCCGGATGCGGTATTCATCAATTTTTCCATTTTTTTTTCGTTTTCGACAATCCAGAGGCAAAACCATGTTTGATTTCCATGAATACAATTGGTTAATCTTGTTTTTTTTCCCATCGTGAACCGATCGCTTGACCGGGATGTCGCGGGCAGGAACGGGTGAACCGTTGGCGATGACATGCCAACAAGGTTATGATTCACCGACCCGGCAGCAGAAATTATGAATCGGATCTTTCTTTTCTCCTTGAGAGGTGGTGCCATGTCATCAATCGCACGCAGGACCATGCTTGGCGCATGGGTATTTCTGGGAATTTCCCTGGGGCATTCCGTGGCCGTCAATGCCGAAAACCGCGGCATGATCAGCTACAACGAGGATGTCCGACCCATTTTCCAGATTCGTTGCCTGGAATGCCATTCGGGCAACGGTTCCGGGGTCGTCGGCAGCGGCCTGAACATGGAGACCTACGAAAACCTGATGCGCGGCACCCGCTATGGACCGATCATCATTCCCGGAAACGCCATGGTCAGCAATCTCAACGTCCTGGTGGAAGGACGTGCCGGCATCCGCATGCCACACAACCGTAAACGCCTCACCACCTGCGAAATCGACATTCTGCGCGACTGGGTCAATCAGGGGGCCAGGAACAATTAAAGAGTCGTCGGCAACCCTGAACGTGTGCATGATCGCGGACCATTTCTTTATCGCAGGCAGCCATTTTCAGGTCTTGTTAAGGATTTGAACCCATGCGCATCACCATGATCGGTACCGGTTATGTCGGATTGGTTTCCGGGGCCTGTTTCGCCGAATTCGGCGCCGAAGTCATCTGCGTGGATGTGGACCGTGAAAAAATCGATCGTCTGAACCAGGGAAAACTTCCCATTTTCGAAACCGGCCTGGAAGAACTGGTCCATCGCAACCACCGGGAGGGCCGCCTGCTGTTTCAGACCGATACCCGGGAAGCGGTCTCCCGAAGCGATCTGGTGTTCATCGCCGTGGGGACTCCGGAACGTCGTGGCGATGGCGCCGCCGATTTGCAGTATGTCCATCAGGCGGCGCGCGATGTGGCCCGGGGCATCGAGAAATTCACCGTGGTGGTCACCAAATCGACGGTACCGGTCGGTACCGGACAACAGGTGGCCCGGATCATCCGCGAGGAAAACCCCGGGGCCGATTTCGAGATGGCCTCCAATCCCGAATTTTTGCGGGAAGGGGCGGCCATCGAGGATTTCATGAATCCCGACCGGGTGGTCATCGGCGTGGAATCGGAACGGGCGGCCCAGGCGCTCAAAAACCTTTACCGGCCCCTGTATCGCAGCGAAACCCCCATCCTGATCACCAACATCGCCACCGCCGAATTGACCAAGTATGCCGCCAACGCCTTTCTGGCCACCAAGATCACCTTCATCAACCAACTGGCCAATCTGTGTGAAGCCGTGGGGGCGGATGTACATCATGTGGCCAAGGGGATGGGACTGGACCGGCGGATCGGGGCACCCTTTCTGCAACCCGGACCCGGTTATGGCGGGTCCTGTTTTCCCAAGGATACCCAGGCCCTGGCCAAGACGGCCCGGGAACATGGCCAGCCGGTCGGCATCGTCGAAAAGGTGATCGAGGCCAACCAGCAGCAAAAACTGCGCATGGTAGACAAGATTGTCACGGCGCTCGGCGGGGAGGTCGCCGGTCGGCAACTGGCCATTCTTGGTCTTGCCTTCAAGCCCAACACCGACGATTTACGCGATGCCCCCGCCCTGACCATCCTGCCCCGGCTGTTGCAACGGGGGGCGATCATCCGTGCCTTCGATCCCGAGGCGATGCGGGAAGCGGCCAAATACCTTCCGGGAATCGAACTGGTTGCCGGTCCCTACGAAGCCTGCAAGGATGCCGATGCCGTCGTCATCCTGACCGAATGGAACCAGTTTCGCAATCTGCAACTTGACCGTCTCAAGGGATTGCTCAAACCACAACCGGACGGACGCCGTGTCTTTTGTGATTTACGCAACATCTACGAACCCAGCCTCATGAAGGAACAGGGTTTCCACTACATCTGCGTAGGCCGTTGACCCATGAATGCAATCAATCCGCACATTTTTCGCGAATACGACATCCGCGGCATCGCCGGAAGCGAATTGACCGAATCCCTGGTCTTCGATCTGGGCCGGATGTTTGCCAGCCGTCTGCGTGACGAGTTGGCGACGACCACGGCACCTCGGGTGGCGGTTGGTCGCGATGGCCGTCTTTCCTCGCCACAACTGAGCCGGCAACTGGCCCTGGGGTTGGCCCAGGGGGGGGCCCGGGTCGATGATGTCGGCCTCGTCCCCAGTCCGGGGCTTTATTTCGCGATGCATCATTTCCAGGCAGACGCCGGCATCATGGTGACGGGAAGTCACAACCCATCCGACTACAATGGCCTGAAAATGGTCAAGGCAAGCCGGCCCGTCTATGGACAACAGATCCAGGATCTCAGGGAGGCCCTTGTTGCCGGAACTTTTCACGATCATCCGGGTGGTTCCATACGACAGGAGGATATTCTCGAACCGTATCTGCAACGACTCACCGCGGATTTCAGGCCGGGCCGCCGGGTCAAGGTGGTCCTTGATTGCGGCAACGGCGCCAGTGGCGTCATTGCGCCGCAATTGTTGCGGCATCTGCCCGGCATCGAGGGAGAGGCCATCCTTGCCGAGGTCGATGGTCGTTTTCCCAATCATCATCCCGATCCGACCCTGCCGGAAAATCTGCACCATCTGCGGCGGCGGATGGAGGAGACGGGCGCGGAACTGGGAATCGCCTATGATGGCGATGGGGATCGGATTGGCGCCCTGGACCACCAGGGACGGATTGTGTGGGGGGATCGGATGATGATCCTTTTTGCCCGGCAGATCCTGGCCACGCAACCCGGAGCGACCATCATCGGCGATGCCAAATGTTCGCAGGTCATGTTCGATGCCGTGGCCCGGGCCGGAGGGAAACCCTTGATGTGGAAAACGGGACATTCGCTGATCAAGACCAAGATGAAGGAAACAGGGGCACCGTTGGCGGGAGAGATGAGCGGGCATCTTTTCTTCGCCGACCGTTATCTGGGATTCGACGATGCCCTGTATGCGACGGTGCGTCTGATCGAAATCGTCGCCGAATCACCGCAAAACCTGGCGCAACGTCTTGCCGACCTGCCGGAGGTTTTTGCCACACCCGAATTGCGCATCGACTGTCCCGACGCCCGAAAATTTCAGGTCATGGCACGGATTCTCGAAGGGGAGAAAAAGAAAAAATCCGATTTTTCCGATGTCGATGGTGTTCGGGTCCGTTGTCCGGGGGGATGGTGGTTGTTGCGGGTTTCCAACACCCAACCGGCCCTCGTGGCCCGGGTCGAGGCGGAGAGTCGCCAACGGTTGTTGGAAATCCTCACGGGCCTGGAGGCCTTGTTGCAGCCGGAAGGAATCAGACTTCCCGTGTGGGAATAGAAGGTCGCAGCCTCGGAAAAAAGAGCGCGTGGCAAAAATCGTGACCGTTCAGCGCCCCCTCGTATTCTGGATTGTGACTTAGGAGGCCATATGCCCGGTGCAATTGCTTTCGATACACACGTCTACGTCAAAAAACTCAAAGCCGTTGGAGTTTCCGAGGAACAAGCTGAAGTTCAGGCTGAAACCTTGGCACAACTGATTGATGAACGGTTGGCTACCAAACAGGATTTGGAACGCGGCCTTAAAGAGTTGGAAATGCGGTTAACCCATACATTGACCGTGCGACTTGGCGGTATGCTGGTGGTTGGCGTTACCGTAGTGGCTGCCTTGGTTAAAATTCTCTGAACTTGTCTCCATTGAACATCGACGAACAACGGTTTCTGACTCTGGGCCTGCTGTGCGGTCATGTGGTAGTCGTAGCGCACACCGAGCGGGACGAACATTGGCCTGCCGCATAGATATTATTTCAGTATGAGTTTGATGCCGACAGCAATCAAAAACAAACCAAAACCGCGTTTCAGGTGTTTTTGCGGCAGGGCATGCGCCAGACGAACGCCGATGGGGGTCGTGATCAGGGTGCCGCAAACGATCCCGAGAAAGGCCTGGGGCAGGATGAAGCCAAAGGCACCCTCCGGTAGATGTGGATTGCCCCATCCCGCCTGGACATAGCCGATGGCCCCGGAAAAAGCGAGAAAAAATCCCATCGCGGAAGCGGAACCGACGGCACGGAGCATCGGCAATCCCCGGACAAGATTCAACACCGGGACCGCCAGAGTTCCGCCACCAATTCCGAACAGACTGGAAATGGCGCCGATGATCAAGCCGAGCAGGGGATTGAAAAGTTCGGCGATCAAAGGTTTTCCCGAACCATCCCCTTTTTTTCCGCGCAACATTTCGATGCCGACGATGATTTCAAAACACCCGAAGAGAAGACGCAACAATCCGCCATTCATCAAAGCCGCCAGTTGCGACCCGAACCAGGCGCCCAAAAAGATGCCGGGGATGAATTGAACGACATGCCGCCAATCGACGGCGCCACGGCGATGATGATTCAGGGTGGCGGAAATGTTGGTGATGACGATGGTCGCCAGAGAGGTCCCGACCGCCAGATGCATGATCACTTCGGATGCGATCTGGCTGTTGGCGAAAAGGACAAGGAGGGCGGGAACGATGATGATGCCTCCACCCACGCCAAAAAGACCGGCAATGATGCCGGCGATCAGTCCAGTCAACAGGGCGGCAAGGAACAGGGTGAAACTCATGTCCGCTTCTCCAGGGAAAAACGATTGTCGAACCGAACATCCAGGTCAATACGGTTCACGAAGTAGATTCAACCACATTCACCATAGAAAGATTCGAATTCCTCCTCGGTGAACACCGGATCGACCCGCTCTCCCCAGCGTTCACGGTATGCCACGAGCAAACGATCCGCGGGAGACCGGCCCGATTCGGCCCATTGAAAGAGCACCTTGAGAAAGATTGATTCATCGCAACCATTCGGGTTGCGATGATCGAGGGTCCGCAGACCGTCACGGGCCAGCTCCAGGAGTTCGAGAGCCAGGGTCCGCAACGTCCCCCCACCCGGCAGGGCCGTCCCGAGACCCGTCCGGGGCACCTCGGCGTGAAGGCGGCGACGTTGGGCCAAAGACCATTGGGCAACCCGGTCCCATGCCCCCTCCAGAGCATCGTCGTCGTACAGCAATCCTTTCCAGAAGGCGGGCAAGGCACAGAGTGTCGCGGAGTTGCCGGCGTCGGCGCCCCGGGTCTCCAGATAGCGCTTGAGACGGACGTCGGGAAAGAGGGTTGAAAGGTGCAGCGCCCAGTCGTCAAGGGTGGGCCGCTGACCGGGAAGAAGGGGGAAACGTCCGGCGAAAAATTCGCCGAAGGGAACCCCTCCCGCCGGATGGTAACGGCCTTCACGATAATAAAACAACATGGGAACGTTCAAGGCGTATTCGACATAACGATCGAAGCCGAAGGTTTCATCGAAAACGAACGGCAGAAAACCGCATCGATCGGGATCGGTATGACGCCAGATTTCGGCCCGGTAGCTGGTGAATCCGTTGGGTCTGCCGTCGATGAAGGGGGAATTGGCGAAAAGGGCGGTGATGACGGGTTGCACAGCCATCATCAGGCGAAATTTGCGCACCATGTCCCGTTCATCGGCATAGTCAAGATTGGCCTGGACGGTGGTGGTTCGGGTCATCATGTCCAGACTGAGTTTTCCCCGGGTGGGCAGATAGTCGCGCATGACGCGGTAACGTCCCTTGGGCATCCAGGGAATTTGATCGAAACGCCATTTGGGCTGCACCCCGATCCCGAGAAAGGCAATGTCCAGGTCACGGCAGACAAGCCCCAATTGATGGAGGTGTTCGTTGATTTCATCTTGGGTTTCATGAATGGTTTCAAGAGGAGCGCCGGAAAGTTCCAGTTGACCACCCGGTTCCAGGGTGATCGCGGCAGGACCTCGGGTAAGGGCAATGGGAAGCCCGTCTTCGAAGACCGGTTCCCAACCAAATTTTTCCGCCATGAGGATCAGGACGGCTTTGATTCCGGCATCCCCTTCATAGGGGATGGGCGTCAGGTCTTTTTTGCGGAAGCCGAATTTTTCGTGCTCCGTGCCAATGCGCCACTGATGGCGCGGTTTGTTACCCTCATGAAACCAGGCGATCAGGGTCTCCCTTGATTCTACCGGCGGATTTTCTTTTTCTGTTTCTTGGGACGTTTTCAAATAGATTCCCTTCGTGGAATGGAACGTTGCCGTGATCGGCCCGATAAGGCTCAGCGGACGCAGGTTCCCACCCCCTTGTCGGTGAAGACTTCCAACAACAGGGCATGTTCGATACGACCGTCGATGATGTGGGTCGAGACGACGCCTCCCTCGATGGCCTTGACGCAGGTTTCGACCTTGGGGATCATGCCGCCGGTGACGGTTCCTTGATGGATCAAACCGCCGACATCGGTGGTGTGGAGTTCGCTGATCAGGCGGCCCGACTTGTCCTTGACTCCGAGGACATCGGTCAGGAGAATCAGTTTTTCCGCCTTCAGGGCGACGGCAATGGCCCCGGAAACAGTATCGGCATTGATATTGTAGGTTTCACCCGCCTCGCCGACACCGACGGGGGCAATCACCGGGATCAAGGTGGAATGGGACAGAAGATCCAGCAGGGTGGTGTCGATCCGTTCGACATCGCCCACCCAACCCAGGTCGATGATTTCCGGAGTTTCCAGTTCCGGCCCCTGACGGATGTGCTGCCGCTTTCGCGCCTGGATGGTGTGACCATCCTTGCCGGACAATCCCACGGCACGACCACCGTTGAGATTGATCAGGCTGACGATGTCCTTGTTTACCTTGCCAGCCAGCACCATCTCCACTACATTGACGGTTTCCTGATCCGTCACCCTCAATCCATCGACAAAATGCGGTTTGAGCCCCATGCGACTCATGGTCTGACCAATCTGCGGGCCGCCGCCATGGACGACGACCGGCTTGATTCCCACCTGACGCATGAGGATGATGTCCTTGACGAAGGAAACCTTCAAAGCCTCGTCAACCATGGCATGGCCACCATACTTGATGACGAAGGTCTTGCCATCGAAACGGCGCATGTAGGGGAGGGATTCGATGAGAACGCGCGCCTTGTCAACCCGATCTTCAAGAGGCATGTCAATCTCCTTCAAGGTTGGGGATGCGGTAACCTGGTTCGCAAAGCAATCGTGCAAACAACAAACCAACGTTGGTCCATGATGGTTCACTTCCTTCGTCACCGCCCGGTCATGATCCGTCGCTTTGCCGCAATGTTGGCGACGATGGGGATCGGGTTGTGTTTCCTCGCGCCAGGACTGGCCGCTCCCGAGGGATCGGGCAACATGAGCTATGTTGCCGACAGCGTGGACATTTCCATGCGCAGCGGACCCGAAGTCAATTATCGAATCATTCGCATGCTCAAGAGCGGAATGAAATTGCGCGTTCTGGAAAAAAATGGCAATGGTTGGAGTCGGGTTCGCGACGAAAATGACAAGGAAGGCTGGATCCTCGACCGGTATCTGACCGACAAGGTTCCGGCGTCACTGCGGGTGGCGGATCTGGAACTGGCGGTGGAGACCCTCCGGGGAGAAAGAGATGCCCTGGAGAAAAAATATAATGAAGTCCGGCAAAGCAACCTGAGCTTGAATCAGGACCGGGCAGAGTTGGAACGTCTGCGTTCCCTGATGCAGAATACCCTGAAGGTGGACAGTGAAAACAAACAGTTCAAGCAGAAGATCGATCAATTGAACAATGAATTGATGCAGGCCATGGATGAAAAACGATTGTTGGAACGTCAGTCGGACACTTCGTTTTTCGTTTCCGGGGCGACGGTGTTGGGGTTGGGGATGCTGGCAGGATTCATCCTCGCCAGGAAACGGCGCAATCCTTACAATTCTTTATGATCCTGGAGAACCATTGCCAACAAAATGGTTTCCTCGGCGCCGATGATCGCGGCGCCATTCCCAGGGGGGAAGCGGATCGGGCATGGCCCAAAGGCCCCGCCGCTCGCTTCGCGCTTTCTTTTCCAATTTTTTCAACGTCGAATCCCTGGAATACCTCGGGTCCCGCCAGGCAAGTCCCGCCGCGACCAGTTCCCGATTCAGACTGTGGCCGTCGTTCAGGATGACCTCCGCGACGATCCGGTGATAGAGATCCAAACCCGACATCCGGAAGGTCACCGTGCGACCCATCACTTTTTTTTTGACGAAACGGGTCGCCTCCGTGGCAAACGGTTGACCTTTCTCCGGGGTATCGATCCCCTGGAGCCGCAGGGTCAGGAGACGACTGCCAACGGCAACTTTCATCGAATCCCCATCCTGGACAAAAACGACACGTCCTTGACGGGAGGGCGTTTCCGTGGCAGCGCCGACGAGGGGCGAGGCGACGATGGAGGAGAGCGACAAACACACGATCTTCAACAATTTTTTCATTCTTGAAATCCGTATTCCCTCCAGCGTCGATCGACCTTCGCGACCGTTTCCGGGTCGGGATGCAAAGGTTTGCCCCAGTGGCGTCCTGTTTCGGCAAAGGTTTTCCAGGTGGCATCGATGACGAAACGCCCTGTCGTTTCATCGACCGACAGGTCCCGTCCCGGATCGGTCCGGGTGGCCATGGACCAGAGAAGGTCTTCCCATGAATCGATGCGACAATCACTGTCGATGATCCAGAACTGCCTGGGCCCGGTCCGGGCATCGACCTGTCGCAAAAGGATTCGGGCCGTCGTCGCGCCGCGTTCGGGCGTTTTGCCATCGACGCGGACGACCGCCAGGGTTCCCTCGAACCACAGATGGATATTGTCGATGAAGCCGTGGGTGGCGACAAGATCGGCGACCCATTCGCCCGACCGCGCTTCACCTGGGAAGGATGGAATGGAATCACATTCGATGCCGGTTTTGGTCGTGGCATCCATGCCAAGTTTGCCACCCAGACCATTGTGGCAGGAAGCGAAATCAAGATAATCGATCGGCGTGTGCCGCAACAAAACCAGGTCCCGTTTGCCATGGCAGTGGCGCACCATCGCCGCCATGACCGCCGCCGGGTCCTCAAGGGAAACCGTGTCATCGACGACGATGACATATTTGGTATAGAGAAACTGCCGCAGAAAACCCCAGATGGCCATCATGACGCGAAAGGCGTGTCCGGGATAGCTTTTTTTCAAACCGACGAATGCCACCCGATAGGAAGCCGCGGCCATGGAAAGATGAAAACCGCTGATTTCAGGGAATTGTTTTTGCAGCAAGGGGGTAAAAATGCGGTTCAGGGCGACGGCCAGAATGGCCGGTTCATCCGGAGGTCGGCCGGTATAGGTACTGAGGTACAGGGGATCGTGACGCATGGTGATCCGTTCCACCGTCATGACCGGAAAAAATTCCACCTCGTTGTAATATCCGGTGTGATCGCCGAAAGGCCCTTCCTGGGCCCGTTCGTCAAGATCGATGGTCCCTTCCAGGATGATTTCGGCGGTGGCGGGAACCGGAAGGCCGGGATACAACCCCTTGGTGGTTTCGACCCGTCGTTGCCGCAACAGGCCGGAGAAGGCATATTCGGACAGGTTTTCCGGAACCGGAGTGACGGCGGCAAGCATGGTCGCCGGATCACAGCCGATGGCGACCGCGACCGGCATCTTTTTTTCATATTCGGCAGAATGCAGGGCCCCCCCTCGATGTTTAAGCCAGCGCATGATGACTTTGTTTCGTCCGAGGACCTGCATGCGGTAGACCCCGATGTTGACCGGCCCGCCGCTCTGTCCGCGGGTGATGACCAGAGGCCAGGTGATCAGGCGACCCGCATCTTCGGGCCAGCAGGTCACAATCGGCAACAGACCAAGATCCACCCGATCGCCCGAAAGAATCGTTTGCCGGCAGGGTGGACGAAAGACCCGCTTGACCGGCATGAATCGACCCATCGCATAAAGCCGCGCCAGCCGAAGGAGGTCACCAGGATTTTTGGGAGGATCGGGTTGTTTCAAACGTGCCAGCGCTTCGCCCAACGCATGCAGTTCTTCAGGCTCACGACCCAGGGCCATGCCGATCCGGCGGGCGCTCGCGAACAGATTGACGACGACCCGCATCGACGATCCGTTCACCCGGTGAAACATCACCGCCGGTCCCCCCGAAAGAAGCAATCGGCGACTGATTTCAACGATTTCCAACCTCGGGTCAACCGCGACCTCGACATGGACCAGTTCGCCGTGGCATTCAAGAAAAGAAAGAAATTCCCTGAGATCGGAAAATGCCTTGGACATGTGATCCTCCCATTGATCGGCAAAGTAAAGAACAGAATCATTTCCGACTCTATCAAGCCAAAAAATAATACCTCGGGAGCGACCCATGCGCCATTTCGGTTTTTCAATCATGGTCTCTCTCATGCTCCTTGCCGTGGCGGGAGGGTGGGGATTCCACAATGCCGGACTCGCAGGACTGGTCCACGCCCTTTGGATCACCCTGATCCTGGGTGTCCTGGAGGTCTCGCTCTCTTTCGACAATGCGGTCGTCAATGCCTCGGTACTCAAACATTGGTCCCCGTTCTGGCAAAAGCTGTTTCTGGGTCTGGGCATCCTGGTGGCGGTGTTCGGCATGAGACTGCTGTTTCCCCTGGTCATCGTTTCCCAGGCCACCGGCCTGGAGTTGATGAAGGTCTGGAATCTGGCTCTGGTGGATCCACATGAATATTCGCGGCATCTTGGCGCAAGTCATGCGCAGGTGGCCGCCTTTGGCGGAATGTTTCTCCTTCTGGTTTTTTTGAACTTTTTTTTCAACCAGGAAAAGAAGATTCACTGGTTTTCCCCCCTTGAAAAACATCTGCCCCGTATCGGAAAAATGGGACCGGTAACGATCATCCTGGCATTGCTGTCCCTGCTTGGGACCGTTTCCCTTGTTTCCCAGGAGACTCAAGATTGTGTCCTTCGCTCCGGGGTATGGGGAATCGTGGTTTATGGCACGGTTCGACTCCTGAGCGATTTTCTCGAAGGCGATGAATCGGATGGCGGCGCCGGACATGTGCTCATGCGCGGAAGTCTCGGTGGTTTTCTCTATCTGGAAGTCCTCGATGCCTCCTTCAGCTTCGATGGCGTGATCGGCGCCTTTGCCATCACGACGGATGTGGTCCTCGTCATGATGGGATTGGGCATCGGCGCCATGTTCGTCCGGTCGCTGACCGTTTTTCTTGTCCATCGGAAAACCCTGGCCAGATACGTCTACCTCGAACACGGCGCCCATTATGCGATCGGCGCCCTGGCCGTCATCATGCTGTCAAGCATCAACGTTCATGTCCCTGAAATGGTCACGGGATTGATCGGCCTGTTCCTTATCGGTCTTTCCCTGATTTCATCCTTCCACGCCCGAAAAGTGAATGGGGCATGAAGGGATATTCCCAAAACGGGCGTATGTTGTGTTATCATATCGCGTTTGAATTTTGAACGTTGCATGAGGGAGTGCTCGAAATGGCCGATAACCCGACGACCCACTTTGGATTCAGTGAAATACCCTTGAATGAAAAAGTGGATCGTGTCCGCCAGGTCTTCGATTCGGTGGTGGACCGATACGACCTGATGAACGACCTGATGTCCCTCGGGATTCATCGTCTGTGGAAGCGTTTTGCCATCCGTCGCCTGCGCATCCGTCCGGGACAGAAAATCCTCGATGTCGCCGGCGGAACGGGAGATCTGACCCGATTGATGCATCCCCGTCTGGAAGGAAACGGAAGCATCATCGTCTACGACATCAATGCCAACATGCTCGAAAAGGGGCGCGCTCGACTGACCGATCAGGGGATCGTGACCGGCATCGAGTGGATTCAGGGCAACGCCGAAGAATTGCCGTTTGCCGACAATTCCTTCGATATCGCCTGCATCGGCTTTGGCATCCGCAACGTCACCCAGATCGAGGCGGCCATTCAGGAAATGATTCGCGTCATCAAACCGGGTGGAACGTTTCTTTGTCTTGAATTTTCCAAAATCTCCATCTCCATCTTGCAACCCCTCTATGACGCTTATTCCTTTAAAATTTTGCCCGAACTGGGACAGCGAGTCGCCAACGATCGCGATTCCTATCAGTACCTGGTGGAATCGATTCGCCGTTTTCCCGATCAGGAAACCTTTGCCACCATGCTGAAAAATAATGGTTTATCGGGAGTGCGCCATCATAATCTCACCGGCGGCATCGCCGCCGTTCATCATGGATGGAAGGTCTGAATCATGATCATGTCCCTGTTGTCGGCCCCATTGAAAATCATTCCCCAACCGGTCACGGCGGTCTCGCTCGGTATTGTCCTCAATCTGTTTTTTACCCGCTATCCAGAGTTAAAAAAACGTCTCGGAGAACTGGATGGAAAAATTTTTCAGTTTGAAATCGAAGATATGGCCGAATCATTGTTCATGAACGTCGATGAAAAAGGTGAATTGCGCATCCACACCTATTGCGACACCATTCCCCATGTCACCATGTCGGGAAACGCGGCGGCATTTCTTTCGCTGTTGTTTCACACCTCGGATCCAGATTCATTGTTCTTTTCAAGACAGCTCAAATTATCGGGAGAGACCGATACCGGACTTCGTTTCAAGAATCTTCTGGATAACGTCGAAATCGACTGGGAACGGGAGCTCGCTGTCCTGGTAGGCCGACGGGGGGCCAAAACCCTGATGGATCTGGCCCGGAAATCGCGTCAGGCGGGCCTTCAGGGAAAAGAACGGGTTGAATCGGAGGTGGAATCCTGGCTTCTGGGACAAGGATTTCCGTCGCGCAACCAGTTGCAGGAATTCGCCAAGGAAGTCGATGTCCTGAACGAACGTTTTGAAAAGCTCGAAAAAAGCGTGACCCGCCTGGGGAGAAAGCGTGCCGTGGCCGGCAGTGGCGTGGCAACCGGCGGCAACGTTCCGGATGCTACCATCAACGCCCCTGACTGAAAACGATGATCATCCATTACCGCACCTTCAAACGATTGCTCGGCATCATCTGGGTTCTGGCCCGATACCGCATCGAATTTCTGAACGAACGGTTTCTCGTCTATCAATTCATCGCCTGGCTCGTGGGATTCAAGCCGGGCATCGAAAAAATGCGTCGGGAATTGAGTCCTCCGGCACGGCTGCGATGCGCCCTGGAAGAACTGGGACCCACCTTCATCAAATTTGGCCAGGCCCTCTCCACCCGGATGGATGTGTTGCCGGAAGATGTGGGGCTGGAGATGAAAAAACTCCAGGATGATGTCCCGCCCTTTTCGTTTTCCATCGTCACCCAGATCGTCGAAGCGGATCTGGAAGGGACGTTGTCTCGTTTTTTTGTCGATTTCGATCCGGTTCCCGTCGCCTCCGCCTCCATCGCCCAGGTGCATCATGCCACCACCCAGGGGGGCCGGGATGTGGCAGTCAAGGTATTGCGTCCCAACGTCGCCGAGCTGGTCGAAACCGACATTCATCTGTTGACCACCCTGGCCAAGCAGATCGATAAATATATTCCCGACTGGAAGCGATTTTGTTTGCGTCGCGTGGTGGAAGAGTTCGCAACTTCCATTCGCAATGAAATGAACTTTCAGGTCGAAGGTTCCCGGGCGCACAAATTCAGGGAAAATTTTCAGCTCGATCAGGAGTTGCGTGTGCCGACGGTCATCTGGGAATTGACGAGCACCCGGGTCTTGACCATGGAATGGCTCGATGGCATTCCCATCGACGAATTGACCCGTCAATCCCATCCCGATCTTGATCCGACCCAGGTATCGAAAAATTTGATCGTCAGTTTTTTCAAACAGGTCTTTCGCGACGGTTTTTTTCACGCCGACCTTCATCCGGGAAATATTTTTGTGCTTAAGGATGGGACGGTGGCCATTTTCGATTTTGGCATCGTCGGTCGCATTTCGGTGCAGGATCGGATTTGGCTTGCGGAATTGTTGCAGGGGTTCATCATTCGCGACTACCGCAAGGTGGCCGAGATTCATCTGGCGGCGGGATTTGTTCCGCGGCATACCAATATTGATGAATTCGAGGATGCCTGCCGTCAGATTGCCGAGCCTATTTTCGGGCAACCGCTCAAGGATATTTCCATTGCCCGATTGTTGGCGCAATTGTTCAAGGTGACCGAGCGGTTCGACATGGCGGTCCAGCCGCATCTTTTATTGTTGCAAAAAACCATGTTGACCCTGGAAGGGGTGGGGCGCGAGATCAATCCCGAATTGAACATGTGGGTTTTGGCCGAACCCCTGATCCGTGACTGGATGGTGGACAACATGGGTCCGAAGGGGAAGATCCGGTCGGTTCGCGAGCGGTTTCGCACTTTTTCCACGGCGGCGGTGCAATTGCCGGAACTGGCGATGCGCAGCGTGGAAAAACTTGCCAATGACCAACTGGCCATCGAGGTGTATGGCGAATCGTTGGAACGGTTGGAACGGCGTTTGTCCACGGGGTTGAAGCGGTTGAGCATGGCGGTGACGGGGGCCGGTTTGTTCATGGGGGGGGCGATCATGGCGGGTTCCGATCTGCCGATTGCCTGGTTTGGTCCGCCACTCATGCTGGCGGCGTGCTATTTTTTCCTGGCGGTCATGCCCAACCGATGAGAACATGATGCCCTTCGGGAAAAAATAAAAACCCTGGGAAAAATCCCTGGAGACTTTTTTTCTTAAAAAGGTTGCTTTTCCGATACGTAAACAGAGGATTCTTCCTCTTCGATCGCCGGCTCATCTTGGCCTTTGGGTTTTTCTTTCCGTTCGGCTTTCGATTGTGCAAATCGCCGCTTTCCTGATCCGCTTCGATGAGATCCTGGGACGAATCATTAACGGAAAAAGAGTTCACAATCATGTTCTTCTTGAAGGTTCCAACGGAAGAAGATTTTTCCGTTTTTGGTTCAGGTCTCTTCGGGATTCCTGGAGGTCCTTCACAACAGATCTACCTGCCACACGAGCAGCTGCCTGCATCACCTTCCTGCCATCCTGGTAAATCCGCGAACCATCCTGCGACAACGCAGCGATTGCCATCTTTATCGATGCGTCATGCAGCGTGTTGCGCATGGAGGCGGCATACAGCGTGTCGCACTGCGGAAGTGTGTTCTCCACATCGGAAAAAACCAGCCCGCCCTTTTTGAAGGATGGCACTTTGATCGTGACTGAGCCGTCCTTTCGATGCTCTACCCGTTCCCTTGTTTCGGGAGCCAGGTTCAGGATGCTGCTCATTCCCTCAAGAAAAGCCCGATTCATGACTGTCACCTCAAAAAATTCGTCCCTCCGCGGCAAGCCGCAATGCATATCAGGATACCACTTGGACCCAATAAAATCACTGGGGTTCCCGCATCATCCTTTGCAAATGCAGTGCCTGGATTATTCTACCATCCCGTCTTCTGACGCAGGAAGGCCAGGGGGCGGCGCAACAGATAATACCACAGCCGCACCCGCGCCCCCTCGATCCGTGCGGCGCCCCGCAATCCCAACCGCACCCCGTCCACCTCCCCCTCGAATCGGGCGCGAAAACGAAATCCCAACAACCCTTCCGGAGAAGGACGCGCTTCGAAATCGGCCATCACAAGTCGGGCCGCCAATGGTTGATGCGGATGAATGTTCAAGAACATCCCAACCCTTGTCCCCCGTTCCAGGGCGATGGCATCGGCAACGGGAATCCACCCCTCCACTTCCACCTTTCCCGGATCGGCCAGAACCATCACCGATTCACCTACCCGGACCGGTCGTCCCAGCCATTGGTTGGGATCGTTGAAGACGGCCACCCCGTCACGCAAGGCACGGACTTCGACCAGGGCCAATTGTCCCGCCGCAAACCGAACCTCCGCCTCCTTCATCGCCACCGCAGCCTCCAATAAAGCGACTTCGAAACGGCTCCGATCATCATGAAAACCTTTTCGTCGCGCATTTTCCAGATTGGCCGCTTCCACCTCCAATCCTTTCAGGGCAATTGCATGACGGTTTTCAAGTTCCGTGTCCTCAAGGCGAAAAAGTGAAGTTCCCTCGCGGACTTCCTGATTGGGCTGGACGAAAATGCGCGCCACGACGCCATCCAGGGGTGCGTTCATGGCCACCGGATCGATCGGGACGATCCGCGCCGGGGCCAGGACCGTCAGGTGGACCGGAATGAAAGCAAACACCGTCACGACCGTCAACGTCAGGAAAACGGCCCCTCCCGGCTTCAAACGTCGCAACCAACGTCCGGGATGAAGAAGACATCGCCCGACGACAAACCGTTCCCAGGTCTCCCCGAAACTGCCCCCCAGATGCCCGAGGAGCCACAATTGACGTGGGGAAAGCGGTGTGTCGCAAAACCAGATGATTCCCGCCATGGGGGGACCGGAAGGAGAAACCAGGAACACCCAATACCCATGGGGCGGCAACCATTGTTCCCACAAAAAACGCTGCGCCGCCGAAAGACGGGTGGTATCGATGCGTTGCGGCTGGAAAAGAGGTTCCTCGAAGGTCCATTGGTGCAACAGGGCGGTCAGCCATGAAAGAAACGGTCCCTGCGGGTCGGGATCGACAACATGCGACGCCCCCTGGACCCGCCAGCGCTTTCCCGCGAAACGCCCGAACAAAACCGCCATCCGAAAGGAAAACAGGTTCCGGGTTTCGTCGAGCATGATGCGAACCGCCACCTCCCGGGTCGGCGCTTTTCTCAAGGAATGTTCCAGGCCGAGCAATGACTCCAACCATGCCGCTTCGTCGGCTCCGGTTCCGGGATGGAGCGAACGACGATCATCGACCATGGGCATCGACTTCTGGAGATGTCGGTCCCGGAAAAAAGGCCATGCCGCTCATTCCCGCCAGAAGTTCGGGGAAAACCCCCTTGATCGAACCCCAGACCCCCAGGGTTTGACTGGCCGGATCGACACGCGCCCCAATGGCGGTCACCCGTGCCGGATAACCCGGTCCCCCCTCCTTGAGACGAAATTCAAACGGAATGTCGGGCCGGAGCCATGAAGACCAGGCCCACGGGACATACATGGAGATTCCGAGGGGACCAAGGGCGATGATGTCGAGAAGCGGCGCTCCCGCGGCGACGCCATCGAAGGGCTGGACATGCCGTTTGCCGACCCGACCGTCGAACGGGGCGTGAAGATCGCATTGCCGCACCAGAACCTGGGCCATGCCGACATCGGCGCGCGATTTTTGCACCATCGCCTCGGACAAGGCCAGTTCCATTTGGCTGGCGCTATCGAGTTCCGCCATGCGGCGGTTGACCGCATGTTTTTTTTCCGCAATGTGCAGATCGGCCTGGTCCTTGGCCAATTGCGCCTTGGGCATCGCGCAGTCGAAAACCACCAGAAGATCCCCTTTCGAAAACGAACCTCCCTCCCGGACATGGATCACCTCGATCCGCCCCGCCATGCGGCTCGAAAGGGTGGCAAAGGCGGCAGGTTCCAGCATGGCCCGCTGCACACCGGATTCAGACTGGGCCGACGTTGGGAAAAAAATTCCCGAAAAGAAAATCAAGGACACCCAGGCATGACGACCTGAAGAAAAACAGCGACGATCCGTCCGTAAAGAGGTCTTTCCCCCCCGGCGGGATGTGTGACAAAATCCAAGGATTTTCAAGGATGACCTCTTGTTCAATATTCCGGACGTTGCCAATCATCATAACGCCCCTTGACGGAGCGTTCGACGAGATGACTTCTGGGAATGGCAAAATCATGTGCCGCAAGGACATGTCCGTCACTACGGACGATTTTCGCGGTGACATAGACATGATCCTGCACGACCGAATAGGTCCCCACCAACAGGGCCTGGGCATTCTGTTCGCGGCTGATGTGTTTCAGGGAGCGTGACAGGGCAAATTCTCCGGAAGTCGAATGGATGTACAATTGTTCCCGCAATTTAAGTTCGATGAAGGCAAACCCCTTCTGCGTTAAACGCGAAGCGATCTGCTCGGCGATCAACCGGCCAAAAGTCGAGGTTTTATCAAGATTGTCCAGTTCGACGAAACTGGCCACCAGCAACGGTTTGTCGCTCTGAAGGGGATTGAGTTTTTGATCGATTCCCTGACCCAGGTTGTCTACCAGACGGTCCGCCGCCGGATGGGTGAATTCGATAAGGGAGGGTTTGTAACTTTCGGTGACGCATCCCGAGAGAAATCCGACCATCATCAGTGTCAGAAACCATCGAAAAGATGCCAGTAAACCCATTGAAAGAGTCATTGATCGACAAGAATCCATTTTTTTGTCCCCTCTGAAGAGTTCGAGGCGGCGGGTGACGCGAAGCCCCTGACGGTTTTGCCGGAGGCGTCCGCAGCGGATGGAGCGGGAATATTGGGGTTCGTGTCTTGATCCCCCACCAGCGGCCAGCGGCGTGGACTCAGAGGACGCGGTGGCGGTGCGGAACGTCCAAACCAGGGCATGATGGCGTCAAACCGGTCTGTGCCCGTGGCGGGAGGAGTCCATTCGAGGGGTCGATCGGGATGGCGTTCCTCATGAACAAACCGGGCCAGGGCGCGCAGATCCCCCCCATGCACCACTTCGGGAGGGGGAAGTTGTTCGAGTCCGACCGAATGAAGAATCATGCCGTAGGCGTTTTGCAGTTCGGCGTAGGAACGGTCCCGTTGAATGGCCGCCACCAACCCTTCGACCTGCCGCCGTTCCAGGGCAAGGGAGGCCCCGCCCCGAACTGATTTGGCTGCCGATTCACGCAGCGTCTGCCGTTTTTTCAGGGCATACAATTCATCGGCAAGGGCGAAATCGCTTTTGGCCTGTTGGAAATCCTGAACCGCCAGATTGACCTGTGTCAAAATTGTCATGGCCATCGCCAGACGGCGGGCCATGGCCAATTGTTCGCCGATCCGGGCCGTCTGGAAACGTTCCGGAGCGGCGAACAGATCGTTGAGGCTGTAACTGAGTTCCCAGGCGACCTCGCCCCATCCCGAATGCCTGAGATAGCGGTTGTCATCGGCGCGGCCTGCGAGGGTGGTTTCCAGTCCGGGAAGGATCTTGAGCAATGCCACCCGGGTTTCCATGGCGCTGATCCGCTGTCGATAATCCTCTTCGAGCAGTTCCGGACGGCTGACCATGGCCAGCTCTTCCAACTGCCCGGTTGAAAAACCAACTTCGGGGACCTCAAGATGGTCCCGAACCGAAAGATCCAGCAGCCAGGGGGTCCCCGGACGAATGTTCATGAGCGAGGCCAGACGTGTCTTGGCCTGAAGCAACTGTTTTTGCAGTTCCACCATGAACTGGATCTGCCGCAGCAATTCTTCCTGATCGTCCATTGTTTCATCGGAAGATCGCAACCGTTCCCGTTCCAGCCGTCGTGATTTTTCGAGCGCCAGTCGCGCCGTTTGCAGCCCCGATTCCACTTCCGGAAGGAGCGCTTCGGCGCTGAGAGCCTGCCAAAAGGCAAAGCGAACGTCGCGAACGATGTCGAGGGCCACCTTGCGCTGCCGTTGCGCCGCGATCAGCAGGTCGTCCGCCTGCTGGTGGGCATGGATGTAACTGACGCCGAAATCGAGCAGATTCCAGACCAGGGTCGCATCGCCCGAGGTGTAGATTTTTTCCAGGGAGGTGGAAAAACCGCTGGCCGTGGTCCCACCCTCGATGGGATCGCTGAAACTGGCAGCATCCCGGGTCCGCTCATGGCGGGTCAACGAGCCGCCGATCACGGGCAAAAGTTGTTGCAATGCCAGATTCAGCCGGCCATGCGCCAGGGCGGCCTCGACCATTTTGACCCGTTGTTCCAGATTATGGTTCAAGGCCATCTTCAAGGCATGTTCCAGGGTGACGGGTTGTCCGGGCCGGGGGGCCTCGATCTGCAATTGTTCCTGATCATGCAGCGCCCGATCGGCGATGGCCTGTGCCGGCAAGGGAGATGGTTGTACCGAACAGGCGTTGATCAGCAGCGACACCCATCCAAGAACCAAAAGACGCGGCAGGTGAAGTGATGATGTCGGGTGTCTGTCGAAAGCGATCACGGTACCTCGATCTCCAGAACGGATGCGCTTGAAAGAGTATGGAATGGCAAAAGGTTGCATGCCGATCTTTTCAGGATTTCATCCCTGAACCGCAATCGTTGCCATCATCGCCGAAATCTGCCGGGAAAACCCGGGACGACCCGAAAGGGGAAGACTTGATCGTTCCCCGAAAGAGACAGGTTCAGAGGATGGTTCCCGAGTCTCCGTGGCAGATGGAACCGAAGTCTTGGTCGGGTCGAAAAGGTTTTGTTCCAGGGTGTCGCCTCCTTCTTGCGTTGGTGGTGCGGCGGTGACGGGCGTGGATCCGTTGGCGGGGGGCGCCGCGGACAATGGGATCGAACCTTGATGTTTCGTTTCTTCCAGCAAGGGATCGAAGGAAAGAATTCTGTTCCATGGCAACCCGCCACTGTCCCGGAAAAATGTCGCAAGGGAGGGGGACGGAAGGTTGATCATGGAAGATTCGTTTCCAGGAAAAAGGCTTATCGTGGTCCGGGAAGAAATCGCCCCAGGGGCCGGTACTCCTTGAATCCCCGAAAAAGAGAATTCAAGGTTCGTCGGTCGGACAATATCCGGGCGATGGGACTGAAGCGCACGGGTCCATTCCCGCCGGGGGGCGGAAACGAGGGTAGACGACACGAGGGACGAGGATTGCGTCGATGTCGGGGATCCCTTTGTCCCGGAAAGGGTCGTTGTGGAAGGAGGATCCTGAAAACGATCCGGATCGGGCGGAACGGGACCGGGGGTCAGCGGATCCTGAATCCTCCAGACGATGGTGTGCGACTGTTGGCCGATGGCGGTGGCCCCGCCGATGAATTCCAGGGTGATGCCGCCCTGGCCATTGCGTCCCCAGGTTCCATCCCAGGGGTGAAAAACGAGGGTGGCATCGGAACGGGAAGACAGGGTGTCGGGAACGAAACGCAGACGGGTCCGACCGTCATCCATCAACAGGGTCGCCGCCGATTCCATCCAGGAATCCGCATCGGACGCATGGGCCAACTCCGACCAGTTGGCCCCGTTGTCGGTGGAAAATTGCCACGAACCGTTTCCTCCGGTCCGGGTGATTGCGATGCCCCGGTCGTCATCGGAATTGACGTCGATCAATCCTCCTCGCAAAACATCGGCGATGGTCAATCCCCGCTCCAGCTCCCCCGTGCCGATGATGTGTTCGGAGGGGATGCGTTCCAGGTCAAGGCGGGGAGAAATGTTGACCTCGGTCAAAAAAAGATGATGCACGACCGTTGCCACCAAGGCATCATCGACCAGATTGCCGCCGGTCGAGACGTGGGAAACCAGATGTCCGTCGCCGCTGATGCCGGGACGCATCATTTCCGCCCCATTGGAACCCGCTCCCGAGGCATTCCGGGAAAGACGCACCGTCTGACCGGTTTCGACGCTGTGATGAAACAGATCGACGGCCTCATTGCTGTCCACGGTGATGATGCCCGGATTGTCAAGGTCGGTGGCCTGGGAGAGAAAGACAACGAACCGGCCATCGGCGCTGATGACAGGATCGAAACTGTCCCCGTTGGCGCCGTTGCCCTGGCGATCGAGCGACAGGATGCGACAGGGTCCGGTTTGGTCTCGTTGATAAAGAAAAACATCTCCGGCTTCGTTGACATCGTTCTCGGACAGATTGGTGGCGTGGGAGGCAAAGACGATGAGACGGCCATCGGCGCTGATGTCGGGAGTGCGGCTGGGGCCATCGGCTGGTGCGGTCCCCTGGAGGCGTTGCGCGGTCGTGCCTCCCTGGGCGGATACGAGAAAAATGTCCGTGACGCCGTTGTGATCGAGCAAAGCAAGATTGGAAGCATCGGATGCAAATACGACCCATTGACCATCGGCACTGATGGCAGGATCGAAACTGGCGCCGTTGGCCGATCCAAGGTCCATGGCGACCGAAAGGCGAACGGTCGTTTTCAAGGTTGCGTCGCGCAGGAACAGATCCTGAACCCGGTTGTCGTCGCCGGCACTCAAATTGGTGGCGCGGGAAATGAAAACGATCCGATCGCCGGCGGCGGAAACATCGGGAGCGAAACTGGCATCGTTGCCTTCGATACCGTCGGAACGGACCGAAACCCGGTCGAGACGGTTGTCGGCAAGGGAAAAGCGAAACACATCGGCGCGAAAATTGTTGTCGCCCGATACCAGGTTGGCGGCGGCGGAAACAAAAACAACGGTGCTGCCATCGCCGCTGATCACCGGATCGTCGCTCGGGCCATTGGCCTGCCCGGTGGCGGGTGTGGAAATCTTCCGTATTTCACCGGTTTGGTTGTCGCGCAAAAAGACATCCCTGAAACCGTTGCGATCATCAGCGACCAGATTGGTGGCATCGGAAGAAAAAACCAAAAATCGACCATCATCGCTCAGTGAAGATTCCTGATTGTCGGCGTTGCCCGGAATCAGGCGGATCGCGGAACTGTCAAACCCCGTGGAAACAAGCTCATTGGCAAGGGTAACCGTGCCACCGGGAACGATGGAAGCGGTCCAGCGCGCAATTTCGCTGCTGAAGGGGGTGGTGCCGCCATTGTCCAGGGTATCGACCCCCATCGTTCCCGAGATCATCTCATCAGTGGCACGCACGTCCCAGGCACGAAATTCAATGCTGGTCTCGCCGATGAATCCGGGGTTGGGGACAAAACGGATCCGATCCTCGGTGGTGGCGGTCAAGAGCAGGGCCGACTCGGGGGAAACCTCGGTTATTTCACGCCAATGGCTGCCGCCATCGGTCGCATGAAACCACCGGCCATTGGCATCATCGCGGGCAACGATGGCCATCCCCTGATACCTTACCTTGTTTTCCGGGTCATTGTCCTCCTCGATGTCGGGATCATCGACACGATTCCCGAGAATGTTGGCGACAAGGTGTCCCACCTCGGTCAACATGGAAGCGGGATCGGTCTGTTCAAGTTTGGGATCCTTGACGAAATAGCGGTCGGGAAGGAGTACCGCATCGCCCCATGCCTGCTGGGTCGGAGCAAAATCAAGCCCGGTCCTGGCGGCAATGGCGGAATCCTGTTTCAAGGTCAGGATCAGAGTGGCGTCGCGGTCGTCGGCGTCGGTAACCGTCACCCGAAGGGTGCGATCCTCAAGGGTCAGGGAGGATTCGCTTCCGGTATGACGATACAGATAACGAACCGCGTTCAGGGCCGTCTGAAATTCCGCCGCCGCAAGGGGTTGACCTTCCCTGGGAGACAAGGTCAAAACGCCATCGTCCCAGCGACCAATCATGGAAGTATTGTCTGAATAATCAAGTTTATCGGCCATGGCGTCGTGCGGGCCGATGAATTCAAGGCGCGCCTCGACCAGTTGGCCATGCCCTTCGTCCCCAAGCGTCATCGCGGGAAGGGTGATCGCAATCCCGTCCGTGGCAAAGGTGCGAGAGGAATCCTGGGTCTTCAGGTCCGGGGGCTTGGAAGTCGGTTCGCCATCGCCTTCCTGGAATTGGAGTGCAAGCGCATCGGAAAATCCGGCGGCATCGAACATCATTCGCGGTTCCAACGCCAGAAGACCTCCGCCAACGGAAGACCATCGGCGCAAACCATGGCGCTCAATGCCACGAAGTCGTCGAAACATTCGCAACAAACCATCAAGAAGGCGCGGCATTTCCATGAAATGTCCTGGAGGACTTCATCGTGGGCATCGTTCGACCATTTTTCAGCAAGATCCATGCACAAACGCCCGACCAGGATAAAACCGCCACGGCCACGATCGTCCGGGCACTCGGGCAACAAACGGGCGAATGTCTTGGATGCATCATTTTTTCATGATGATATCGAAGAATCAAATGGCGAATTATGTCTTGATAAAAATTTCCCTGGAGGGTGCTGTCAGGTTTCACCTTCCAAGTTTCCCGGGTCGGTGATAGAGTTAATGCGCTTTACAAGTTGTTGAAAAATATTGTAAATTTCGTAAGTCATTGTTTTGCTGGAGGTAACGGTTCATGGCCGTCCGCGCTGTTCAAACCCTTCCCTTGAACCTGGAGGAGACTGCCCTGCAACCCGCTTCGTTGGACATCTGGGACAGCAAATACCGTCTGAAAAAGCAGGATGGAACTCCGGTCGATCACACCGTGGCGGACACCTATCGACGGGTGGCGCGGGCGTTGGCAGATGTCGAGGAACCAACGGTACGCGAAACATGGTATGAAAAATTTTTCTGGGCATTGGAAAACGGTGCCATACCCGCGGGACGGATCATTTCCAATGCAGGGGCCCAGGAATACAAACCTGCCACCAGCACCATCAATTGCACGGTCTCCGGCATCATCGACGATTCCATGATCGGGATTCTCGACAAGGTGCGGGAGGCGGGACTGACGTTGAAGGCGGGATGTGGCATTGGATATGAATTTTCCACGTTGCGACCGCGGGGCGCCTTTGTGGCGGGAGCGGGGGCGAGCACTTCGGGACCGCTTTCCTTCATGGATATTTTCGACGCCATGTGCCGCACTGTCTCTTCGGCCGGCGGACGGCGGGGGGCGCAGATGGCCACCTTCGACATCAGTCATCCCGACATCCGCGAGTTCGTTCGGGCCAAAAGAGAGGATGGACGTCTCAGGCAGTTCAATCTTTCCTGCCTGATCAGCGACGCCTTCATTCAGGCGGTTCGGGACAATGCCGACTGGAATCTGGTGTTTCCCGCCAATGCCAATGAGATTGAAGATCCCGATTGTCCCAAGATGTATGGCCCCTGGCCGGTGCGGGAAGGGTATCGCCAGAACGACCAGGGGGACGTGGCCTGTCGCATTTATGCCTCGATTCCGGCGCGACGGTTGTGGGATTCGATCATGCGCTCCACCTATGATTTTGCCGAACCGGGGTTCATTCTCGTGGATCGGGTCAACGAGATGAACAATAACTGGTTTTGTGAGAACATTCGTTCGACCAATCCCTGCGGAGAACAACCGCTCCCCCCGTATGGCGCCTGCCTTCTGGGGTCGATCAACCTGACCTGTTTCGTCAAGAATCCCTTTGCCGCCAATGCCACGTTCGACTTTCCCAAATTTCGCGAGGTTGTGGCGATTTTTACCCGAATGATGGACAATGTGGTGGCCATTCATGGCCTGCCTCTGGCAGAGCAGGGGCAGGAATTGATGCGCAAGCGCCGTCATGGCATGGGTTTTCTCGGATTGGGCTCGTGCATGGTCATGCTGGGAATGACCTATGGGGACGAGGCGTCCATCCGGTTGACCGAGGATGTGACGCGCGAACTGGCCATCACCGGATGGCAGGTGGGGGTGGAATTGGCCCGGGAGAAGGGACCGGCGCCGATCATGGAAGAATTGTTCGAGATCACTCCCGCCATGATCGCCCGGCGTCCGCAGTTGGTCCGGGATGGTCATTCGGTGGGCGACAGGGTTCCGGGAAAGGTTTTGATGGCCCGGTACAGTCGGTATCTGCAACAGTTTCCCGAAAAACTGCGAGAGCGGATCGCCGAGTCGGGGTGCCGTTTCACCCACCATTCCTCGATCGCTCCGACCGGAACCATCTCTCTTTCCCTGGCCAACAATGCCTCCAATGGCATTGAGCCCAGTTTTTCGCACAAGTACAGCCGCAACGTGATTCGCCAGGGGCGCAAGACCAAGGAAAAGGTGGATGTCCTGTCCCACGAACTCTATTGCTATCGGGCCATGATCAATCCCGACGCCGATCCCGAGGCCATGGAGACCGAAAACCGATTGCCGCGGCAGTTCGTCGATACCAATGCCATCGATCCCAAGGCCCATGTCGATATTCAGGCGGCGGCGCAAAAATGGATCGATTCCTCGATTTCCAAGACCATCAATGTCGCAACCGACTATCCTTTTGAAAAATTCAAGGAAATCTATCTTTATGCCCATGAACGGGGGTTGAAGGGGTGTACCACCTTCCGTTTCAACCCGGAGGCTTTCCAGGGCGTCCTGGTCAAAAAGGAGGATCTGGCGGCGACGACCTATCGTTTTGTCCTGGAGGATGGTGGCACCGTCGAGGTCCGGGGCAATGAAACGATCGAATACGACGGCGAAACGCATACCGCCGCCAATCTTTACGATGCCCTCAAGGAGGGCTATTACGGCAAGCTGTGAGTCTGGGTTCATTCATCCAAGGGGAGTTGTGAAGGCTGTGAAGATCGAGAAAAAGATTGTCGGTTACGAGGTGGTGTCCCGGAAAGGGGAGGACAAACCTGCCGTGTCCACTCCCGAAGCGAAATCCCGGGAGGGCGCCGAGGTCATCATGATGCAACCCTTGCTCAAACGACCGACGGAACTTGAAGGATCCACCTACCGCATTCGCACCCCGCTTTCGGAGCATGCCCTTTATGTGACCATCAACGACATCGTGGTCAACGGCAAGCGGCGTCCTTTCGAAATTTTCATCAATTCCAAGAATATGGAAAATTTCGCCTGGATCGTGGCGCTGACCCGCATCTTGTCGGCGGTTTTTCGTCATGGTGGCGATGCGACTTTTCTGGTGGAGGAATTGCGTTCGGTGTTCGATCCCCGCGGTGGATATTTCAAGCCAGGGGGAAAATACATGCCCAGCCTGGTGGCGGAGATTGGCGAGTGCATTGAAAATCATCTGATCAAGATCGGCCTGATCAAACCGCCGGAGATTTCCCACGAATTGGCCGACAAACGGGAACGGGCGCAGTCGGTTGGCATTCTTGGGGCTGACCAGTGTCCCAAGTGTGGACAATTGGCCGTGGCACGCCTGGATGGCTGTGATACCTGCCTGGAGTGTGGTTATTCCAAATGTGGTTGATCCAACGACCATGTCACGGGTCAAGTAACAATAATCCAGGCAAATTTACGCTTTCCCGCCCGAACCAAATAACGCCCCCCCGCCGCCAAGGTCATCCGTGCATCTTCCACACGAACTTCATCGACACGGACAGCACTCTGCCGAATCAAACGCATCCCATCACCATTGGAAGCCACCAAGCCCGCCAAACGCATGGCGGTCGCCAAACCAAGATACCCGTTTTCCGATGCGAGGGTCACCTCCACAACCTCCTCGGGAACCTCGCCATGCCTGAAAACCGATTCGAAGGATTCCCTGGCCTTGAGTGCCGCCTCATCACCGTGATAACGGGCCGTCAATTCCATGGCAAGTTGTTTCTTGCACTCCATGGGATGCAGACGGTCCGCCACAACCGCCTGTTGTGCCTCCCGAATGTCCACCATCGACCGGGAAGACAACAATTCATAATACCGCCACATGAGCGGATCGGACAACGACATCACCTTGCCAAAGATTTCTCCCGGAGGATCCATGATGGCAATGGTGTTGTTCAATGACTTGGACATTTTATTGACGCCATCCAACCCTTCAAGAATGGGTACCGTCAAAATGCACTGCGCTTCTTGACCATATTCCCGTTGCAACTCCCGCCCGACCAATAAATTGAACGTCTGGTCCGTCCCACCCAATTCGACATCCGCCTTCAAGGCGACCGAATCATATCCCTGAACCAAAGGATAGAGAAATTCATGGATCGCAATGGGCTTGTTGTCACGGTAGCGTTTGGCAAAATCATCACGCTCCAACATACGGGCGACGGTATGATGCGAGGCCAGTTGAATCATGTCGGCGGCGCTGAAAGGCTTCATCCAGGTGCTGTTGAACACGACCCGGGTGGTCTCGGGGTCGAGAATTCGAAATGCCTGCGTCTTGTAGGTTTCGGCGTTGACAGCCACCTGCTGCGGAGTCAACGGTTTGCGGGTTTCACTTTTCCCGGTGGGGTCACCGATGAGACCGGTAAAATCACCGATAAGAAAAAAAACTTCATGCCCCAATTCCTGAAACTGGCGCATTTTTTGGATCAACACCGTGTGGCCCAAATGAAGGTCGGGAGCCGTCGGATCGAATCCAGCCTTGATGCGAAGCGGCTGTCCCGTCTTGCGACTGCGCTCCAGTTTTTCTTCGAGTGCAGACTCCTGAATGATGGCCACCGTCCCACGGCGAATAAGATCCATTTGTTCCGCAACCGGTTTGAACATGTTTTTTTCCAGACAGATGACAGGTTGGATCCACAAGGCGAACGGATATTCTAACACAAAGCGATGGGATGGAACGAGACATGGAGACAATCTACCGCGCCATCGGACTCATGTCAGGAACATCGGCGGATGGCGTCGATGCAGTCCTGCTCGAAACCGACGGAACCACGGCACCGCGAGTTTTGGCCCATGCCCCCCTCCCCTACCCCGATCCCCTGCGTCGCCGTATCCTGGCCCTCTATGAACCGGCGGACAACGAAGTGGACCGCCTGGGCGTCCTGGATCGAGATCTGGGAGATTTTTTTGCGACCGCCGCCCTTGAAGTCTGCCGGAAGGGCACGATTTCCCCCCATCAGGTCGATGTCGTGGGAAGCCACGGTCAGACGGTACGCCATCGTCCCCCGGATTTTTCCATTCAGATCGGCAATCCGTTCATGATCGCCCACCGAACCGGCATTCTGACGATCGCCGATTTCCGCAGAGCCGACATGGTACGCGGTGGTGAAGGGGCTCCGTTGGTCCCGTTGTATCATCGACTCCTGTTCGGCGATCCCCGACGCAACACGGCGGTGGTCAATCTGGGTGGCATCGCCAATGTGTCCGCCTTGCCCATCGCCGGCCCCATCGTCGCTGGAGACACCGGACCCGCCAACACCCTGATCGACCACTGGGCCGAACGGGTCAGCGATGGCCGCGATCAGTGCGATCGCGATGGATGTCATGCGGCCCAGGGACGGGTCGATCCAGACGCCCTGAAATGGTTGCTGCGCCATCCCTACTTTGAACGCGCTTTTCCAAAATCAACCGGCAGGGAAATGTTTGGCGCCCGGTTTTTGGATGAATTTCTCGCCGCCTTCCCGCAAATGGAATCGGTTGACCGTTTCCGTACCTTGACCCAATTGACGGTGGAAACAGTCGCGACGGCCTGTGAACGCCTTCTTCCCCCCCAACCCGATCGAATGGTCCTTTGTGGCGGTGGCGCCGACAATCCGGTCATCGTGGCGGCCCTGAAGGAGCGGATGGCTCCAGCCGAAGTGGTGTCAAGCAGCAGCCTGGGTGTCGATACCGCTTTTCTCGAAGCGGAAGCCTTCGCCTGGTTTGCAGTCCGGACCTTGATCGGACACGCCTCGAACCTGCCCGAAGCCACAGGCGCGGATGGACCGGCCATCCTGGGTTCGATCCATGTCCCCGGGCCGGGGTATCGATGCCAGAAGGTGTTACAATTTTGACTTCAAACAAAACCAAAATCCTGGGGCAATTCCCCGTCATTCCCTGCTACGGCGGAAACCCCTTTTTTCTTTCAATAGTTATTTTCCGCGTGCCGCCGATCCCGCCTCGGCGTTGCTCCTGAGTTGGGCAATGACCGTCCGATAATCGGGCTTGGAAAAAACAGCCGAACCCGCGACGAAAAAATCAGCCCCTGCCTGGGCCGCCTGAAAAATGTTGTCCGGCTTGATCCCCCCATCAACCTGCAATTCCACCGACAAACCACGTTCATCGATCATCCGTCGCACCGCCCGAATTTTCTCCAGCGCCCTGGGGATGAAGGATTGCCCGCCAAAACCAGGATTGACACTCATGATCAACACCAGATCGGTCAGATGCAACAGGTCCTCAAGAACCGCCACCGGCGTCCCCGGATTGATGGCCAATCCCGGTCGGGCCCCCAGCTCGCGAATCAGGTTGAGCGACCGGTCGGCATGATGGGTCGCTTCGGCATGAATCGTCAGGATGGCAGCCCCCGCCGTGACATAATCGGCCACAGCGTGGTCGATCGGCGCGGCCATGACATGGACATCCAACGGACGTGTCGCCACCCTGGCCAGACTGGCGATGACGGGTGGTCCCAAGGTCAGATTGGGGACGAAATGACCATCCATGACATCGACATGGATGGCATCGGCGCCGGCCTGCTCGACCGCCTTGATCTCTTCGCCCAAACGGGCAAAATCGGCGGACAGAATGGAGGGGGATATTTTGATCATAGAGTTTTGGCCATGAGTTGCAGACGGTGAATCCGTTCCTCCATCGGAGGATGGGTCGAAAACAACCCCGCCAGGGCCCCCCCCGACAAGGGATTGACGATAAACAGATGCGAAGACGCAGGATGGGCCTGGGCCGACCCCATGAGCAAACGCCTGCTTCCGGAATCCAGCT
Source organism: Magnetococcales bacterium (assembly GCA_015228815.1). Classification (NCBI taxonomy): domain Bacteria; kingdom Pseudomonadati; phylum Pseudomonadota; class Magnetococcia; order Magnetococcales; species Magnetococcales bacterium. The sequence continues at coordinate 39,172 of JADGCV010000025.1, forward strand.
TGTCGAGGGCCGAGGCCAACCACAGGGGATTGCCACAAATATGTGCCCCCCGTTCATCGGCGCCATATTCCCGTGAACGGGAAACCGCCATCTGGATGATCATGGCCGCCAGTGGCGCCAACAACATCATCAGAATGCCACTCAAACCCCCACCTTGATTCTCCCCCTGCTCGTCGGAACGCCCCATCCCCAACAAAGCCCCCCACTGCGCCATGTTGGCCAGGGTGGTGATGGCTCCGGCAAAGGTGGCGGTAATGGTGCTGATCAGAATATCGCGGTTTTGTACATGGGCCAACTCATGCGCCATGACCCCGGCCAGTTCCTCCCGATTGAGAATACGCAACAATCCGGTTGTCGCCGCCACCGCCGCATGCTCGGGATCACGCCCGGTCGCGAAGGCATTCGGAGACGCATCCTCCATGATGTATACCCGCGGCATGGGCAGCCCCGCCCGCCGCGCCAACTCCTCGACAATACGATAGTATTCGGGGGCATTTTCAGGTCCCACCTCATGGGCATGATGCATCCGCAAGACCATTTGATCGGAATTCCAATAAGCCCAGGCATTGAGCGCCACCGCCATGATCAACGCCATGATCATGCCGTTGTGACCACCCAGCGCCTGGCCCGCCACCAGAAACAAGGCAGTCATTCCCGCCAAAAGAATAAATGTTCGCATGTCGGTCATCATTTTTTTCCTCCCGGCATTGGGTCTGGATCGGAGCTCCATTCGATTTTGTTGTCACTGTTTCAAAGTATCGCCAAAAAACACCTCATGGGGAAAATGACCGATCCAGTCCGGATCGGAAAGGGTCCCGGGAAATCCGGGCAGCCCAAGGATTCTACGCATGCGATAAAGGGCAAGTATTTTGCTCAGTTGCAGGACGTAACGCCATGGAACAACCGTCGAAGCCACGTCCGAATCATGCCAGTGCAAGGGGATCTCGACGATGCGAACCCCTGGCGTCCGATACATCAAAATATTCAGCATTGGATTGAATTGCAGATTCGAGGTCAGATTGGCAAAAGGAATCCGACGCAACAGTTCACTCTTGATCATCATGATCCCCGTACCCGCGTCGGACATGCGAACCCCTGCCAGGAGTGTCGTCAACAGGTTGAAAAACAGATTGCCCCAGATCCGCTTTCGGTCATATCCGCGCAAATCGGATCCCGCCACAAAGCGGCTGGCCACGATCAGATCCCAGTGTTTTTCCAGGCAGGCACGTTGAATGAATCCGCCGGCAATCTGTTCGTTGTCCCCCTGTCCATCGCTGTGAAGAATCATGAAGGCATCGTGCCCCCGGTTCAATACATGCGCAATCCCCACCTTGAGACTGCCACCAAGACCAAAATTACGCTTGTTGTCGATTACCGTCAAGCGCCCCCCAAGCCCATCCTTTTCCCCCTGCATGGCGCGAACGGTTGCCAAGGTTTCGTCCTGGCTGTGGTTGTTGATGAACACGATTTCGGCAACGGCATCGAGCGTCGCTGGCGAAAAATTACCCAAAGCTTGGCGCACCGTGCTTGCGACATTGTATCCCGGCATCACAATCGCGAGGGTTTGGCAACCCGGCCCGACTGGAGGAAAAGCAGGTTCCATGGACCCTTATCCTTTGTAGGCGCGGATGGAACGGATGACTCCCGTTTCATCAAACGTGATCACATCCACCACTTTCAGCCGCAAAGCCCCACGGTTCAACAGGATTTCCAATTCCCCAACCACCGTCGATCCGGCCTCGTGCAGATGAAGAAGGTTGACCTTGATTTCCTCGAAGGATTCGAACACCCCCCGATCAAGGGCCAGCACGGCATCGCGACCCTGAACATGATGTTCCCAGTCGGTCACTACCACCCCGGGATGGAACATCCGCGCCAGGACATCGATGTCCTTGCGTGCAAACGCCTGGAAATAATTGTTTGCCAGTTTGGAATAATCCATGATTTTCAGGCCCCTCGTTCAGGTCGTTTGACGGCCAACAATGTAATCCGTTTCTGCGGAATCCGGTCCATCCCACGAACGACCCGAAAATCCTGGCACCATTCTTCATAAGCGGACCTTGGGGTTCCGATTTCATGATACAACGTGTATCGCAAATTTTCGAACAGGGCGCGATATTCACTCAGGGTCATGTATTGATGAATTTCCATCCGCTCGGTAGCCCAGCGTGCTTCGTCCTTGTTTTTGATTTTGTTGTATTGCGTCAACAAGATACAGAAGTCACGGGCATTGATGGCAAACCGGTTGGAATCCAGCCATTGGCAAGGAATGTGGCGCGTGGCATATTCGGCAAAAAAACGCACCAGGGCCTGTTTCACCGCCGCATGCAACACTTCGACCTCGACAGTCCCGTTCTCTTCGCACAACACATTGTCGGTAATCACGATTCCCCCTCCCGGATTGACCACCTGGGAAATCCGGGTCACGGCCTTTTCCACCGCCTTCATGCCCCGTTGATGATCCACCGGACGTTCCATATCCAGCTCGGGCCTGCCATGAAACGAATAGACCTCATGCAACATGTCGAGAAAAAAAACCAGATCGAAGCGACCCTTCACCGGCGATGACAGAATGTCCGCCACCTGAAAATCGATGCCCGCACCCTGATTTTTTTGTCGCATGCGTTGAATGATGTGTTCATCGTAATCCAGAAAGGTCACGGAAGAAGCCCGGGTCCGATCCCGAAACGCAAGGATGAACGCACTCGAACCACATCCGATATCCAACAAAGCGCCGCCTGAAAGTTCCAGATGCTCATGCACCAGTTTTTCGATCCACGCCTCCTTGTAACGACCGGTGGTGCCATTGACCAGGTCGTCCCAGTAGGCGCTTTGTTTGGTGCGTTTATGCTGGTTGGAAAAAGAGTTGTCCATGATCCTGATCGGCCATTCCCTGAAGGAGATAACGTCCCAGATGGTAGAGATAGGTTGCCATCACATCATCGTAAAGTGGCGCCATGTTCAAAAAGATCAACGCATCGATGATCCTGATCCGGGCAAGATCATATCCACGACGCTTCACGAATTCCTCGAACGCCATCATGGCATCCCATTGACTGAAGTCCATCCGGTGTTCCAGACGAACGCCCCCCTCCGACCAGGTCCATTCGTACCCGCCCCCGTCCATGACCGCGACACTCAATTCCAGGGTATGAAGAAACTTGGCCAGGTCGTAGTGGCAATCACCGACATGAACCAACGGTCCGAACCCGTCGCGCCAATCGATGAGGCGATAGCTTCCCGTCGCATCGATCAAAATATTGTCCCCATGGAGGTCGCCGTGATACCCCGAGGCCACCCCGGAATCGTAAAACTTTGGCAGCAACCGTGCCACCAGTGTCCGTACCGGTTGACAGGGACGATCATTGATCCGCACATCGCGGTTCGCCTCGTGTTCTGGAAAGCGTTTGTCATACGCGGCCAGTCTGAGAAGTGTTTTTTCACCATAAAATTCCTTGCACGCCTGGTACAGATCGACCGATTCCGCCTGCGCGGGACGCCACAAGGATGTTTCGGCCCACTCCAGAAAGTGGCGGATGGTGGCATGGTTCAATCTTGAGGAAAACAAACGGGCGTCAGCGACATACCTCATGCTGAAGAAACAGCCCCGCGTTTCCAAAACCTCGACGAACGCCGCGCTCTGGCCCTGGCCCCGTTCAAATCGCTTTCTCGCCAAACCCGGAGGTTTGAAATATTTGATGATCCGATCATCGATGCGATAGGTGATGTCGGTGGTTTTTCCATGAAACGTGAAATTTTTTTCAAACCGGTCCAGCGCCTGACGATAACTTTCGGCAGTGCCGGTATCCACCCATTCGACGGAAACGCCCCGCAACCCATGGGGAATCAATCCCGCCAGCCCCTGATTGACCTGTTTTTCCCCGCGATGCAAGGTGGAATCATGTTGCAACGCCTCCCAGAACGGCTGGAAATCCCGGACAAAGGCCAAACCGACAAAGGCCTGCCGCGAGCGCATCCCCCCGTTTTCCACGGCAATGACCTGCCGTTGCCGATCCAGAACGACGGTACAAAACCTTTCCGGATGATCGACCTCCCGGATCCCCAGCCAATTTTCATCACCAGCCGGGAGCGGTCCGGTCACGATGGTATCGCAGGCAACGAAATAAAAAGGCTCCTGCAACCGATGACGGCATTCGTACAACGATTGTCCCGGTCCCGAGCCTGGACCTGTGTATTGTTGAACGGTCACGATTTCCAGATTCAGCGACGGGTGGGCAAGCGCCAGATAATCATGAATGATCTCGCCACTCCCTGGGGCAACCGCAACCACGTAGGTCAAATGTTCGCCCAAGGCACGGATGATGTGCGACAGGACCGCCCGGTTGCCCAGCGGCAACAGCCCCTTGTGGACCACCTCGCCCATTGGTCCCATCCGTTTTCCCTGTCCCGCCGCCAGGATGCACACGTTCATCGATCAAACCCTGTTATAATCGTCGGCATGACGGATGACATCATGCAGCTGCGGTGTCGAAACCTCGTACAACGTGCAATCGGCAAGCACGGTCACCCGATGCAGGACACCCGGATTCAAATGATAGGCCTCGTTGGGACCATAATCCCGGACTTCCAGTCGTGTCACATCGTCACCGATTTCCAACCGGATCGACCCGGAGTGGACAAAGATGGTCTCCACCTTTTTTTCATGCGATTGCAACGAGGAGCGGGTTCCGGCGACCATTTCGATTCTCTTGAAGGCATAATGTTCATTGCATGCCACCAGTTTTTCCCGTCCCCATGGTTTCTCCACCGTGGGCATCCGACTGATCAAGACATGCTGATGCATGATCCCATCCTCTGCGAATGTTCGATTTATATTCTGTATTTACGGTATTGGGGAAACAGCTTGAAAAAAAGATCATAGAAACCCTTGGAATAAAGTTGCATGTTCCACCGGCTCTTGAATCCATACTTGCGCCGCATCCACAATTCTCCCTCCGCGACCGCCAAGCGAAGATTATCCTGATAGGATTCGGTGTTGATCGTCTCGTGTCGTTCCTTCAGATGAGTCTCATTCTCCTCCGACCATACCCGGCGGGTCAGAGCCGTTGCCCAATCATTGGCATAGCCCTTGGCAATCAACTCCAATTCCGTTCCATAACCTCTAAAATTTGAACCATCGTAAATAAAATTATTATAATCAGGGGTATCGGGCGTCATGACCGACTCGATGAATTCGCGCCGCAAGAGCAAGGCGGTATTCAACACATACCAAAAATAAAGGGTTGTCTGTTCCTTCAATAGAAACCATTCGCCCCAGTATTTCGAACACGGCGACAAAATTCCGACCCGGGGATGTTTTTCGAGTTCGTCCAACAATGCTTCGAGGTACGGACTTTCATCGAATTCGGTATCATTGGTAAGCAGAAAGAAAAAATCGTAGGAAGAAAATTTTCCCTCTTCCCACAATCGCGTCAGACCATAATTGAATCCCCGAGGAGTCCGCAATCCTTCCCGGCGCGCCTGATCCCAACGGGCATGCCAGGAATGGTTTCGTGCCAGTTTGTCATCATCGGACCCTGCTTCGACAATGTATACATCGGTAAGGTGTCCATTGTTTCTGACCAGGGAATCATAAAGTTTGTCGGTCACTTCCGGAAGGTTCCGGTTCAGAATGATCGTCGCGGTCTTTTTCATCAAGGCCCCGTCAAATGAAAGAATTTCATGTAGCGGAACAGCGTCTTTTTGACCTCGTTTTTCAGGATATCATCGATGCGGATGTTGGGAAGCCTGGATTGAACCCTGTTCTTGATATCGATACACACGGGATCGGAAAAGACATAATGTCCGGCAATGATGGCGCGTTGGGTATCGTCGGCAGAGGTCTGGTCCATCATCCATTTCGCCCATTTTCCGGAACGGAGGGCCAGTTCCAGGAAGGCATCGCATTCCTCGTACAGGGCATGGCGCCGCATCAACTGGACGAAAGCCCTGGTTTCGGCGACACCAAATTCCGGGGCCACATTGGCGGCATGGATGCCCAGCTTGGGATGCCAGGAAAGCGCCTCGTCGGACAGATAATCGGCATTGTGTTCCTTGAGCCAGACCCCATGGCGATCACACAGATCGACGATTCGCGGTACCTGAATCCCTGCGGGCAGTTCATAAGGAAGGCGTATCGGGGATTCGAAGGACCCCACATTCCGGGTTTCCATGACCCGGGTGCCGGTTTGGGAAACGACGAAAGTTGGAAAGGGTAGATTGTTTTTCTTGCAAAATGTTTTGACCTCGTTCAAAACATAAGCCAGATAATCGATATGATGGGTCGCGCCGCTTTGTTCCTCGGTGCCGATTTCGAACAGAATTTTGCGCCGATGGTCCTGAGCGACGCTCCAGCAATATTCATAAAGCTCGAAGATACGCTGCAATACCTCATCGACGTCAGGTTCGCCGTGTATATCGATGCTGGGATCGATATGGATGAGGTCAAAGCCCGATTCGATATCGGCCTTGAACGATTTCTTGGCGGAATCCATCGCCTGACGCAAACTCAAACCTGCTTTTCGTTCCTGGTCGTTCTGCCACGGCCCACCGTGGTCCCTGGCAAGGATGACACGCCCCTTCTTGTCCTGACCGATGACATATTCGGCAAAACGCCGTGTGGACCAACGATTGACATAACCCCCGCCGAAATCATCGGCATCGATCTGCCGGCGACTGGCCACCAGCATGATGAGGGAATCATGCTCGTTGGCCAGTTCAATGGCGGCATCGACGCAATTGAGGCTCATCGGACCGACACCCAGCAACGTGCAACGACGATTGGCGGTAAACGCCTGCAATTTACGCCGAATCATACCGCCCATTCCCCCGAGAGTTTGATCTGTTCATTGGGAAGGGCCTCGGGATTGTAGGGTTCGAAAAATTTTTCCAACACATGCAGACAGGCCTCCGCCACGGCACGGTTTCCCCCGGTACGACGGGTCACATAATGGGCATGCTCGATGGCAAGGGGATCGGCATCCGCGGTGGCAATGGCATAGGCGACCTTCTTCATGACGTAATGATCAAAAATTCCATCACCCATGTAGATGACCTGATCCAAAGCATACCGTTGGGCAATCCATTCGACACGGCGGATGGTACTGACCAGGTGGAGCGGGAAGTGCATGTCATCCTGGATTCTTTTTTTGGTGATTTCAAATCCTTTACGATCTCCGGTAACAAAGCACACCTCGATATAAGGCTTGAGCAGGGAAAGACCGTCATTGTCATCGGGACCGAATTGTTTCATTATCTTTCCATCCCTGGAATAGAAAAACTTTCCATCCGTCATGACGCCATCGACATCGAGTATGAACACGTTCACGTTCGGTTCTTCTTTCATAAACAATATTTATTTTCCAGAACGACACATTCTCTCATGCTACCACATTCACACATCCGGAATCCATGGCACCGTGCCGCCGCAACAAATAAAAAGAGGCAGGACAACGGTATCGAAACCGGGTCCAGATGCGGATGAAGTCATTTTGGTTTTGCTGTTGACTTCTGGTCGCGAAAAGATTCAAGTTCGTCCCCATGATCGAAATTTCCCAACCTCATGACAGCCTGTTCAAGATTCTCCTGTCGTCACCAGAAACGGCGGGTGCCTTGTTGCGCGAGCGGCTGCCACCCGAGGTAGCCAGGCTCCTGGCTCCCGAACCGCCACTATTGGTCGAAGGGACCTTTGTCGAGGAGAACCTGCGCTCTTGTTATTCCGACCGCCTGTTCCAGGCCCGGACGATCACCGGCAAGCCCGTGTTGTTCTATGTCCTGATCGAGCATAAAAGTTACCAGGATGATCGGGTCGGCTGGCAGCTTTTTCGTGGAATTTCAGGTTTTTTAGAACAAAAGGCCCGGGAGGATGGAAACTGGCAACGGCTTCCGGCGGTGCTGCCCCTGCTCGTTTATCATGGCGAAAAGGAATGGCGGTCATCAAATGAATTCCTGAGCCTGATCGATGCCGACGCAGCCATGCATCCCTGGCTTGTGAACTTTCGGTTCGCGATGGTCGATCTGGGTCCTATTCCGGACCGGGAGCTTTCCCGGCATGCCCATTTGCGGGTCGGTTTGATGGTGCTCAAATATGGCACCCGTGACCCGGAAACCCAGATGGCCGCGCTGGAGGAAATCATCTCCATCCTGGTAGAAACACCGGAACTCCAGTTTTCGGTGTTGTTGTATCTGTTGACGACATTCTCCCGCCTGGACGAAACATCCGTGCGGCAAATCGTGCGCCGTGTCAAACCCGAGGAGGAACTGAACATGATGTCCATCTTTGCACAGGAACATTTCACCAAAGGGCTACAGGAAGGCGAGCGGAAAGGGCTACAGGAAGGCGAGCGGAAAGGGCTACAGGAAGGCGAAGCAACGTCGCTACGCCGTTTGCTGCAACGCCGTTTCGGGCCGTTGCCGGAATGGGCCACTACCCGGATTGCCAAAGCCAACATCGCAACCCTTGAAACATGGATCGACCGTGTCCTGGATGCCCGAACCCTGGAAGAGGCGTTGGCGCTTCGGAATTGAGCGTTTACGGCTCATTTGGGTATGCCGAAATTTCCAGAACAAAAGAGAACGCCATGCCAATCAATGCCGATCCTGCCTGATGACCCGGGCCAACGACAATCCATTCTGAAACGTCATCATGACCTCATGAGGTCCCGGTTCCAGCGCGACCCCACGGTACAGATGATCCACCGGGAACAGCTTTTGTTCTCTGCCATCGACCCAGACACGCCACAACACGTCATAGTTGTCCGTCAATACCAGAATGGATGACGCCTCGGCGCGGCACCGGATCCGTACCCGGTCGGGACGGGGATAAAAAACATGTGCCTTGAACCCCGCCAATGGCGCCCGATAGCGGGATGGATTCTCGATCACCCCCTCCTCGACCAGTCCAATCCGGGAAAGTTCGGACACCGGCATCCCTTCCAAAGTATCAAGCAAAGCGGTCTGATCCGAAAACGTCCTCACCTGTCCCACCATGAACACCCGAGGCAAAACGGAAATGTTTTCGTAGATATGGAGTGCCTGTGGTGGCAGGTCTCCATGCAATGCCCGCCAAATCATCTCCCGTTTCCGGAACCCTTCCCATTTTCCACGCACCTTTTTTTCTTCCACGGGATCATGAACAAGGCGCAGCTCGGGATGGCTCAAGGGCCAATGGGAAAAAATAAAACGAGTATTGGATAATGACAGGAGATTGAGCCGATACCATCTTGAAAAATCAATGGGATCAGGATTGGCCACGGGAATCATCGCCTGACTTCTGTCGAAGCCATGAGAAGCGGGCGTGAAAAGATATTGGTAGAATTTTATTTTTTCTCCCAAAACGGGGCGCTCCTCGATGACTTTTAAAATGACCCGCCGCCAATATTGATAAAGGCGTTGGGGATACATGCGATAAAAGCCGTCGATCGATGCAAAACCATAGACAAGTTGATAATTGGGATAAAAATTATGCCCTGAGGCACTGCTGGTGGTCGCACCATGGGCAACAAGGCTTGCGACACGAAACGGTGGATCATTCCTGGTTTTCTCAGCCAGTTCCAGTAACGCAGGATTTTCAAAAATGGCCTGATAATTGTCGGAATGGATACGCCGGGCAAGATTGACCACGACTGCCTGGCCCGCATGCACGACCAATAAAAAACATGCCGTCAAGATCATCCATTCCATTCTTGATTTCCATACGGTCGGCACAAGGCCCGATTCCTTGATGCCCTCCAAAAACCGATGCAATCCGACCGTCACGATGACGACCGTGGAGAAAAATAAAAATTGTTTCAGATCATAAATACTTGCCCCAGTAAATGGGAGTTTTTTTCCGGACAGAAACAGAAACCATTGGCATACAGGTTGAAACAACAGGAAAAACGAAAAAATCAGGAAGGACCTGCCAAACAATCCGCGGTCGGCGCGGCCAAGGATCATGCCAAACAACGACAACGACAGAAGAATGATCATTGACATTGGAAAAATATTATTAAAATAATTCCATGTACCATCCAGCATATCGATCAATCCGGGGTCATCGTTGTCGCGGACAAGGACACGTGCGGAACGAAGCGCAAAGAAAAACAATGCGATGACCTCGGGTGCTTCCATCAACAGGGCGCCACCGGCAAACAAAAGATAAAAAGGCCAGAGTTGCCGCAACGGAGTCTTGCGCACGACGACAAACCACAATGGCAAGAACAATAAAAAAAAAGAGGTATAATAGGCCGCCGAAGCCCCAAGACCGACCGCCATCCCCAGAGCCACCGATAAAGCCATGGCGACTTTCCTGGATGACAGACCCAGCAATCGATCGAACAGGTAAAGGTACATCGGGGTCGCCGGGGGTCCGAAGGCGTCCATCAACCTCCAGTCATCAGAACTCCAATTATTGAAAGAAAAAATGATACCCCCAAGCAGACTGACGCCAGGGCTGCAATTCAATCTTCGAAAAAGAAGGTAGGAAAAATATCCGGCGACAAACCGCTGCAACTGCAAGATCAACCCCAGGGCGGCCCAGGGGGGAAGGAAGAAAAATGGCATGGCCAGCAACAGACTGTCCACCTGATGCGACCACCAGGCTGGCAATCCACCGCTGGCATGTGGATTCCAGAATGTGGCACCATGAATCAGAAAATCTCTGGAGGCTATTATTTGCAGCGCAAGATCGGAATCCGCCGCATCGCGAATTCTGAGGTAGGAGCCGGGACCCAAAATCCAATAGACACTGGAAATGGCCAATGACCAGAGCATCCAGAAAAGAAACCATTTTCCGTTGGTTCCGGAGCGAGTGAAATCCTGTTTCATCACGAAAAATCCGATCCTGATTGGTTACGTTTAAAAATTATTAAAAGAAAAAAGGTAACTGCCCAGGAGGATACCTGGACAATTATCAATATTTTTTCCCGGAGGGGAGTTTTCAATGAAGAAAGTAAAGATCGGCACCAAAATAATGCTACTGGTGGGAATGGCCATTCTTCTGACCCTGTCGGGCCTTCTTTTTTTTCATATTCGACACCAGGAGGAAAGCATCCTCGAACACAACCGCCGCGCTCAATTACAAATGATCGATACCGCCATTCAAGGACTCAAAACCGTCATGCTTTCCGGTTCGGCCCGCAATGCCCAACTCTATGCCGATTCCTTGAAAATGGTTCCAGAAATCGTCCAGTTTCAAATACTGCGTACCGATGGCACCGAAGCCTTTCATGACAACCAAACCATCGATGCGGTCAACCAACAAAACAACCACCATCCGTTTCCCCGAAAACCACGTCAACAGTCGGTGCCAATCCTCTCCAAGAATGATCCCGATCTTCTCAAAGTGCTCTCAAGCCATGAGACCACTTTCCATGATCATGTCGATCCCCAGGGACACCGTCTTCTGACCTTTCTCGCGCCCATCCTGTCCGACCCCTCCTGCCATGATTGCCACGACACTGCACGACCGATTCTGGGATTGATCCAATTGACCACCAGCCTCGATCCCGCTTTGAAATCGATCGCCACCACCGGAAAATTCTCGGCGCAACTGTCGTTACTGGCATTCATCATCATGATGGCAATCATCCACTTCGGCATGCGCCGACATCTGGAAATTCCCCTGCAAGAGGTCTGCCGCACCATGGAACGGGTCCGCGACGGCGATCTGAACCAGAGGGTTGCAACACAGGAAAGCCTGGAACTGGAATCGGTCGGAGAAACCTTCAATCACATGCTCTCCCGGCTTCAGGAAAACTATCAGTTGATCGGCAGGAATGAAACCCGTCTCTCCACCATCATGGACAATGTCAACGAAGCCATCATCACCACCGACAAACAGGGAATCATCCGCACTGCCAATCGGGCAGTCGCCGACATTTTTCTCCACTCTTCCGAGGAGTTGACCGGAAAACACGTCAACATTCTGATCCCTGCCGATTTTCGCAAGGAGCTTCATACGATGATCGCACGGTATCTTTCCTTTCATGAACACCACGTCCAGAACCGGATCGACCAGCATCTTCGGGGAGAGGTAATGGCCAACCGCGAGTTTCCAGGAGAACGAAAGGATGGCAGTCGTGTTTTTCTCGAATTGTCCATCACCCATGTACGCATGGGCGAGGAGATACAATTCATCACCACCGCGCGCGACGTGACTCAACGAAAGGAATCAGAAGAAAAACTTAAAAGATATTCAGAGCAACTCGAAACCATGGTCACCGAACGGACCCGGCAACTGGTACACGCCGAACGGTTGGCGACCCTGGGAACCTTTTCCGCCGGCATGGCCCATGAAATCAACAACCCCAACTCCTTCATCGCCGGCAATATCTATTTTCTCAAACAATTCTGGCACGAAGCCCGCCCCATCCTCGAACGATCGCTCAACCGGGAAAATCTGCCGCGTCTCAGTGCCTTTGTCGGGGAAGTGGATCATACCCTCGATGAAATCATGATCGGATCACAACGAATCTCCAAGATTGTCGATAGTCTGAAAACATACTCCAAGGGGGGAGTGGAAACCGATCGCATCTGCTGTCGCGTCATCGACCCGATCAAGGATGCGGAAATCCTCCTCAACCACCGCCTGAAAAAAGGATTCCGCCTGGAATTCGACGTTGCTCACGATTTGATGATCTATTGTGACCGGCAACAAATGTCACAGGTGTTCATCAACCTGATCAACAATGCCATGGATGCCCTGGAAACATCTCATACCCGGGAAAAACAGATCATGATCCAGGGCCACCTTCGGGACCGACACCTTTGGATCGCCGTCATGGACAACGGACCCGGAATTCCTTCCACCCTGATCGACAAGATTTTCGACCCCTTCTTCACCACCAAGGGAAAAACCAAAGGGACCGGTTTGGGACTGGCCATCGTCGATGGCATCATCAAGGATCATTTCGGCCAGATCAGCGCCCATTCCCCCGCAACATCGGCGCCGATGGCGACGGAATTTCTGATCGTGTTGCCGACACAGGAACTCTACCAGGAACAATTGGAGAAAAAAAAGTCGGCGGGAGAAAACAATGAAGGAACGGGAATCGTGACACGACAACCACGGCAACACAACAAGGGGAACAATTCATAGCCTCGGAGAGGAGGATTCCGGAACGAGGACAACCACTTTCCGGAATCCCGCAGTCAAAAATCAGATGAACAGGGTAATATCGGCATCCTGCGCAATTTCGAAGAACCGGGCAGCACCGGCAAACTCCAGGCCGTCGATCAACTCGGAATGTTTGAAATCGAACAAATCGACCGTCATTTGACAGGCGATCATCTTGACATCCGCTTCCAGAGCCATTTCCAACAGGCTGTCGATGGTCGCCACCCCTTTGCTCGACATTTTCTGTTTCATCATGACGGTGGCCATGGCCTCCATCCCGGGAAGGATCTGGACCAGGACCGGCATGGGGACCGGCATGGGCATGCCCGGGTTGCCAAGGGGAGAAATTTTAAGATCTCGCTCCTTCTTGACGACCTGGAGTCCATAGAAGGTCCAGAAAATGGTCACGTCATAGTCGAGCGCCGCGGCGGTCGTGGCAAGGATCAACGGTGGATAGGCGAAATCAAGGGTCCCCTTGGTCGCGATGATCGCCAGCTTTTTTTGATTGGCCATGATCCCGCTCCCTTATCCGTTTTTCTGGATTTCGTAATAGAAAACGCCGTTGTTTTCGGAGGCCTTGACCAGTTTGTTTCCGGTTTGGGCACAGAAGGACTCGAAGTCCTTGGCGGAGCCGGGATCGGTTGCTTCGATGGCCAGAATCTGACCGTCCGTCATCCCCTTCAAGGATTTTTTGGCGCGCAAAATGGGCAGGGGACAATTCAATCCTTTGGCGTCAAGGGTAGCGTCAGCCATGTTTTTTGACCTCCAGATCGGTTTTCGCGGGAGTTTGTTGGAAAAATTTGTTAACCTTTCACTTTTTCCGGCTTGAGTCTCAAGCCGGAGTGTCCTTTTCGGCCCATGCATTCCGCGACCCGAACGGACACGATAAAAAGTCCATTGTGCATGTTTTGCCGTCCTCTGCCAAGGATTGTTTTTCAGTTGCCCCGTTCGCGCCAACCCGGTCGTCCCTGGATGGATTTACTTGTGACCCTTTGCCCAATCCATCTGGAAATGCGCCACGAAAAGACCTATCCTTCCAGACGGCTGATCCCAAACCTTCCCTCTCGAACCCCGACGATGTCATCATGACCGCCATCCTTATCCTTCTGCTGATTCTGGCCATCGTCTTCTGGCTTCTGTTGCGCCTGCGCCGCATGAGAGAACGCCTGGTGGACCAGGAACTCCCTCCCGACAAAACCACCATCCTTGTCGGTCTGTTTTACACCCTGAGTCGCGCCTGCATTCAGCATTACCGGGATAAAAATTACTATCCACGGACCATTACCGGCACGGAAGGTTCTCTGATGGAACTGGGTTATCTCAAGGAAGACACCCTGGCCAAAATCACTTCCGCCACCAAGCTGTTTTCCATCGCCATCTCCGATCGGGCAGGATTCGGCATTTGCCTGGCGCATACGCCCGCCACCATGGCCAACGAAATCATCGGTCGCATCCGGGAAAACGATTGGCCAGGCACATTCGTCGATTACAAGAACGGACAGTTCGCCCCCCTGGAAACACCGGTCACCCGCGCCATGGTCAATCTGACGCTTCCTCTTCCCGTCCAGCCGGTGGGAACCAAACCGGTCATTCTTGAAAGCACGGAACCGGCGAAAAAAACGCCAGAGGTCATCTTCGACGATGACGCGGATGAGGAAGAAACGGAGGATGAAAAGAAGATGGATTGATGTTCGGGAAGAGATAAAAAACGACCCCCCCTCCCCCAGACCCCTTTTTTCTTTCAATAACAAGACCCGCCCTAAGGGCGGGCCTCTTCCGCCAGTTTCCTGATCTTCTTGGCAATATGGTCTCCCATGGTCGGATCGGCGGCAACATCCTCCCACACACCATTTCTCAAGGATTGTTTGAGAACAGCCACCTTGACCTCCCCGTAAGGATCCCTGCCCGACACACGAATATTAAGACGATACCGATCATTATTGTTTTCCGGATCGATCTTCCAATCGGTACTGACCAACCCCCCCTCGCGACTGGCTACCTGAATCGGCAATCCCAAGGCGACATCCAAGGCCCCGGCAAACAATTTGTCGGCACGAACTTGCTCCTTGCGCTTGCCCGAACCTCGGCCCAAAAGCCCCCCTTCCTCACTGCCAAAACTGAACAGGCTTTCGCTCCCCGCTTCATGCGCCGAATTGGGTGACCCGCTCTCCTTGGCGTCATCAAGTTCCTTCTTGTGGCCAAATTTGGCCAATGGATGCTCATCCAGCTTGTTGCGACTGGTCCAAACATCCTTCGAGCAACCCGCCACACCCCATGCCAGAAGGGCAACAAAAATGATTTTAATCGTTCCTTTCATGATTTTCCTGTCACGTTCAAGGTTTCGGAATTTTTTCCACTTTATCAGAATCCCGCGAAACCGCCAATGATGTCGTTAATTTTTTATCCATCCGTTGCAAAATCAATAAAAAAAAGGGGGTGACCCCGCAGAGCCACCCCCTTTTGTCGATGCAACCTTGGCGCTTGAAAAATGTTCAGAAGGCCATCTTGATGCCCGCCTGAGCATAGAAAGCACCATCTTCGTCGGTCCGATTGATCCCCTCGGGGCTGACCACCGCCGCTTCCAACAACAAGGTGGTGTCCTTCTGGATGTCGGTGGAAAGGAGCAGACTGCCACCCGTCGCCGAATCCCAGGTGCCGCCCGTCTGGGCCTCGGTCACTTCGGCATAGTCGATCATGGGGTTGATGGTCCAGCCCATCGCCTTGATTTTCAGACCGACACCGATACCGGTCATGTTTTCGCTCGGAGAGGTGTTGGTGCCGGCACCAATGGCAAAGTTGTTGAGCAGATCGATACCATTGGGTCCGGATTGATCCCAGGTCGCCGACCACACCATGTTGTCGTTGGTGATGTTGTTGAAATCCTCGGAGGCGACAAAGCCGTAGGCGTTCCACTCGCCAAAACTCAGGTTTCCGCTCAACCGCAAAGCACCAAGAATGCCGGAGCTGGACCACAGGTTGGAAATCTTGGAACCGGTGGCATCCTGCGACAGGTCGTAGCCATCTTCATAGATCAAGGTACCGACGGCGTTGACATAACCCAGTTTGCCACTCATGGTCAGAGCCGCCCAGATGTTGCTCGCATCGGTCGTGGTGCAGGTGGTCGCGCCACAGACAGTCTCCAGAACTTCCATGAAATCGGAAGCTTCCTGAAGGTCGGCATAGGCCAGGGTAAAGTTGTAATCAGCCAGACCCACCTTGCCAAAGAGGCTCAAGGCCCACAGGTTGGCATCATCACTGTCGGCGCCTTTGGTGGCTCCGTCATTGGCGGCGGTGCCGGCGTTCACGTCTTCATTGATGCGAATGTTGCCCAAAACCGCCGTCACGTTGCCAAACGTCTTGGAAAGCAACAAGCCACCGTTGGCGGAAGTGTCATCACCCACCAGGATGCTGTCGTTCAACATCAAAGGCATTTCGCCAAACTTGATGCCAATGCCCCAGGCTTCGGTTTCCAACCACATTTGCCGGATTTCCCAGGGGTCGGCCAGATTGACGACGTTGGAAACCTGGGTGTTGGACACGCCACCCGCAGCGCCCGTGTCGGAAGAAACCGAGCCCAGATCGGCCCCTTCGATCACCGCCGAATCGAGGACCATGACGCGCATGTGGGCATGGCTTTTTTCCGAGGCGATCATGTCGGCGTTCAACATCAGTTCATGAACATACCCCTCGCCACGATCCGCCGGGGCCACTTCATCCACCATATTGGCATCATACATCTGCCACCGGCCCATGTACCCCCCTCCCAGTTTGACTTCACCGGCGTCGGCGGAAGGAATCCAGGCAGCGGCAACAGCGGCCAAACCAAGAATCAACGTTTTCTTCATCAGCTTTTTCCTTGTCGAAAGAGTCTGTTTCCGGATATCCCGGATCGAATGTCACTGAATCCCAAGGGATTTACAGGTGACGACATCTCAATGGGATGGAACGCGACCGATCATGCCCCAAAGTCAAACCCATCTCCCACACATCGGCCAGGAACCATCGACACTTGCCACACATACTGTCATAGGTACTTGCAAACCAGAGGCCAACAATCAAAAGCAACGATCAATGAAAGAAAACCGATTGAATTCATTGAAATTTTACAAGTGGCTCCACATGTTGCCAAATAAACACACCCTGTCATAATCCTGCCACAAACGCATGAAAAACAGGGGCTGCCCAATGTTGCATCAGCAGTGCATTCGATTCGGGCATCATGGCGTTCTTTACGGCATTATTTTTGACTTTTTTGTGAAAACAATAAAAAATGCCTTTCTATTCAATGAAAACAAAAACCAAAAAGATTTGACGCAAAGACCAGATTCCAGGAGACGATTGCCGCTAAAACCGACCTCTCCATCCATCAGCGCATGTTGCATATTAGCATCATTTCCCAAAACAAGAAAAGGGGCGGCGATCGCTCGCCACCCCTTTTTGGTCATACCTTGCGAAACGGTATGTCAATCAAACCGATCAGAAGTTCATCTTGATGCCCGCCTGAGCGAAGTAGGCGTTGTCCTCGTTGGTAATGTTGATTCCTTCGGGATTCACCATTGCCGCTTCGAGCAGCAGGGTGGTGTCCTTTTGAATCTGGGTCGAGAGGAGCAGGCTGCCACCGATCGCGGAATCCCAGGTACCGCCCGTTTGCGCTTCGGTCACTTCGGCGTAGTCCAGGTTGGGATTGATGGTCCAGCCCGCCGCCTTGACCTTCAGCCCAACGCCGATGCCGGTCATGTTTTCGCTGGGGGAAGTATTGGTGCCACCGCCCGTCGCGAAGGTATTGAGAAGATCAATGCCACCCGGTCCACTCATATCCCAGGTCGGAGACCACTCCGCACGATCGTTGGTGATGTTGTTGAAATCCTCGGAAGCGACAAAGCCGTAGGCATTCCATTCACCGAACCCGGTAGCGCCACTCAAGCGCAACGCACCGAGAATGCCGGAACTGGACCACAGGTTGGAAATCTTGGAACCGGTGGTGTCCTGCGACAGATCATAGCCGTCTTCGTAGATCAAGGTGCCGACGGCGTTGACATAACCCAGCTTGCCGCTCAGGGTCAGAGCCGCCCAGATGTTGCTCGCATCGGTGGTGGTGCAGGTGGTCGCGCCGCAGACGGTTTCCAGGACTTCCATGAAGTCCGACGCTTCCTGGAGATCGGCATAGGCCAGGGTGAAGTTGTAGTCGGCCAGACCCACCTTGCCAAAGAGGCTCGCGGCCCACAGATTGGCATCGTCACTGTCGGCGCCCTTGGTGGCGGCGTCATTGGTGGCGGTGCCGGCGTTCACGTCCTCGTTGATCCGAATGTTGCCAACGACAGCGGTGATGTTGCCGAAGGTTTTGGAGAGCAGCAGACCGCCATGGGAGGAGGTGTCATCCCCGACAAGGATCTTGTCGTTGAGGGAGATCGGCATTTCACCAAACTTGATCCCGACGCCCCAGGCTTCGGTTTCCAACCACATCTGACGGATTTCCCAGGGATCGGCCAGATTGGCCACATTGGAAACCTGGGTGTCGGCAACACCACCCGCCGCACCCGTGTCGGAAGAGGCGGAACCCAGATCCGCACCTTCGATCGCGGCTGTGTCGAGGACCCGGACCACCATGTGGGCATGGCTTTTTTCCGAAGCGATCATGTCCGCTTTCAGTTGCAGACGATGGACATAACGCTCGCCGGTATCGGCAGGCGCCACTTCGTCGGTCATGTTGGCGTCATACATCTGCCAACGGCCCATGTAATAACCACCCAGTTTGACTTCACCGGCGTCGGCCAGAGGAGCCCAGGCAGCGGCGGCCAGAGCGGCCGCACCAAGAATCAATGTCTTCTTCATGCTTCTCTCCTTAGTTTTAGATCCCGCTCCCGGAGTCTCCGGAAACTTCGTCTGTCCACCTTAACTCGAAAAATCCGTGTGCAAAAACCCGAACGCAATCAACAAAAACTCTCGACAGCGACTATTCTTTTCGTAATCCAAAACCATCCCCTCGATCCGGCAACCCGCAAGGCCCCAGCACGCAGTCCTGCGGACGTTGTCTGGCCTGTTTACCACACTGTTGCCGAATCGCAACAACCCCATGGGATGCCTTATAAACGAACTTCGAGATTCCGTCAAGAAAAAAAATACGCCGCTTCAATCCTCGAAGAACCGGCCCCTCCTCGTTTCAATCGAAAAAATTCTTTATTTTCCGTTATCGAAGGGCGCCTCCAGGGCATCTGCCCGGAGATTGTGCAACACCGGGGCCAGATTTGCTTAACAAATGGATAATTTTAATATCATATTGTTTTTAAATGATTTTTAATATATGTCCCACTGTTGCGCCTTTGCATCGACTGTCCTGCCCGTGCGACAGCCGGGTGGCGGTGTTGCTTTTCCGCCATTCCCATGGGAAGAAAGAATGAAGTATGATGGGGCACGCGGTTCATTGTCATGATCACTCAGGCGGTCCGATCGTCTCGAACGGACGGTACGATCCGCCGGATATCCGGGGGGAAGGATCGAGTTCATGTCCAAGGATCAACCAATCGTCGTGTTGTCTCCCCAGGAAACCTTGGTCACCCTGGACACCCTGGCTGACCGCCTCGCCCAATCGATTGCCCGTCCCGAAAAACGGGTGGTCGTGGGAATACGCCGCGGGGGCGCGTTGGTGGCGCGAATGCTTCGCGAACGGCTCAACCGCCTCCTCGACCACAACCTTCCCCTGGGCTTCCTCGACATCTCCTTCTACCGCGACGACCTCGACACCGTCGGTCCCAATCCCGTCGTCGCCCCGACCGATCTGGAAATGGATCTCGACGACAAACGGATCATCCTGATCGACGATGTCCTTTTCACCGGACGCACCATCCGGGCGGGACTCAATGCCCTCTTCGACTACGGTCGTCCCGAACGGGTCGATCTGGTGGTCCTGGTCGATCGGGGATGCCGGCAACTTCCGATTCAACCCGACTTCGCCGGAGTGGTCCTGGAAGCGGGACGCAACGAAACCGTCAAACTGGTCGAAAGTCCCGAAGGGTGGATGGTGGTCCTGAAACACATTACCAAAGCGTCATGATTCCGACACAAGTCTTGCAAAAGGACTTCATGGAAACAATCGAATGGCAACCGCGATGAAAGCCAATCTCTGGAATCGAAAACACCTGCTCAGCATGCGGGATATCGGACGGGGAGAAATTCTTTCCATCCTCGATACCGCCGCTTCGTTTCGTGAGGTCAACCACCGCGACATCAAAAAAGTCCCGACCCTGCGCGGCAAGACGATCATCAATCTGTTCTACGAAAATTCGACCCGGACCCGAACCTCCTTCGAACTGGCGGGCAAAAGGATGTCGGCGGACGTCATCAACATGAGCGTCGCCTCCAGTTCGGTCAAGAAAGGGGAAACCCTGATCGACACCTTGGCCACCCTTCAGGCGATGAATCCCGACGTCGTCGTGGTCCGTCATTCCGAATCGGGGGCCCAGGAGTTTCTTGCCAGAAATCTCAACGCCGCCATCATCAACGCCGGTGACGGACGCCATGCCCATCCCACCCAGGCCCTCCTGGACATCCTCACCATCCACGACCACCTTCCCATCATGGGCCGCGAGGATTTTCAGGGACTCAAGGTGGCCATCTGCGGTGACATCCTTCATTCCCGGGTCGCCCGCTCCAATGCCCAGGGCCTGGCGACCATGGGCGCCCAGGTCCGTTTCGTCGGACCGCCGACCCTGATGCCGTCGAAAGTGGAAGAGGCGTTCAATGTCAAGGTTTTCCACCACATGGAAGAAGGAATCGAAGGGGTCAATGTCGTCATGATGCTCCGTCTGCAACAGGAACGGATGGCCAAGGCCTACATTCCGAGCGTCCGCGAATATTTCCACTATTGGGGACTGACCCGGAAACGATTGGCCCTGGCTTCGGAAACCGCCATCGTCATGCATCCCGGACCGATGAATCGCGGGGTGGAGATCGCCTCGGAGGTGGCGGACGATCTGGAGCGTTCGGTCATCCTGGAACAGGTGGCCAATGGTCTGGCCATCCGCATGGCGGTCCTCTACCGCCTGTGTACCCCCGGATCGAGGAGTTGAAATCATGGCCGCGGAAACATCCTGGTTGATCAAGGGAGGCCGCGTGATCGATCCGGCCAATGGTCGGGACGAAACGGCCGATGTCTGGATCCAGGAGGGGCGCATCATGGAGGTGGGCCGTCCGGAAGTCCCCGGAGACTGTCGCATCATCGACGCCGATGGCCTGGTCGTGGCCCCGGGCCTGGTGGACATGCATGTTCATCTGCGCGAACCGGGCTACGAATACAAGGGAACCATCGCCAGTGGCACCCTCTCGGCAGCGGCGGGCGGAGTGACTTCGGTCGCCGCCATGCCCAACACCCGTCCGGTCACCGACGATCCAAGCGTGGTGGGCCATGTCCTGGAAAAGGCGCGAGTCGGCGGATTCGTCAACGTTTTCCCCATCGGCGCCATCACCAAAGGGCTCAAGGGGGTGGAACTGACCGAGTTTGGCTTGATGCTCGAAGCAGGATGCGTCGCCTTCTCCGATGATGGGGCGACGGTGGCGGATACCGGGGTCATGCGCCGGGCGCTGGAATATGCCCGGGCCTTCGGGGCGCTCCTCATCCAGCACGCCGAAGATCCAAGCCTTGTGTCGGGTGGCTGCATGAATGAAGGGGTCACCTCCAGCCGCCTCGGATTGCCGGGAATCCCGGCGGAATCGGAATCGATCATGGTGGACCGGGACATCCGCCTGGTGCAACTGACGGGAGGACGCTACCATGTCGCCCATCTTTCCACCGCCGGCGCCCTCGAAGCGGTGGCGGGGGCCCAGGCCAAGGGATTGGCGGTCACCTGCGAAGTGGCGCCGCATCACTTTTCCCTGACCGAGGAGGCGGTCAACGGCTATGACACCTACGCCAAAATGGCCCCCCCCCTGCGCAGCGAATTCGACAGAAACGCCCTCCTGGAAGGATTGGCCCGTGGCACCGTCACCGCCATCGCCACCGATCACGCCCCCCACGACGAAGACAGCAAAAAAGTGGAATTCTGCTGTGCCGCCAATGGTGTCGTCGGTTTGGAAACACTCCTTCCCGTCAGTCTGGAGCTGGTTTCGGGCGGTGTCATGACCTTGTCGTCGTGCCTTTCCCTCATGACCTGGAAACCGGCGCGTCTTCTGGGGATCCGAAGGGGAGAACTGACCCCGGGATTCGCCGCCGACGTGGTCCTGTTCGACCTGAACGAGGGATGGCAGGTCGATTCGAATCGACTGCACGGCAGCGCCCGCAATACCCCCTTTCATGGACGCCGGGTGCGGGGACGGGTCAAAAAAACCCTCGTCGGCGGTCGGATCGTCTTTGAGGAAGGACAGTGATTTCCTCCCTGGCCCCCTGTCACATCCTGGCCCGGGTCCGCGAAAACCGCCCCCTGGGCGATCGTTTTTTTCTATTGATCCTGGAAGCCCCGGAAATCGCCTTGCGCGCCACTCCGGGTCGGTTTCTCCAGGTGGACTGTGATCCATCACTGACATTGCCGCGTCCCTTTTCCATCATGGCGGTCGATCGCGAGGGGGGGACGGTCGCAGTGTTCTATAAAGTCGTGGGGACGGGGACACGATTCATGCAACAGTGGCCTTCGGGGACCAAGGTTTGGGTCCTGGGTCCCCTGGGATCCTCCTTTTCCCCGCCGCCGCCTGGACGAACGCCATTGATGGTGGCGGGCGGCGTGGGATTGGCGCCATTGCGTTTTCTCGGGGAACGCTTGTCACAAGGAAACAATGACAGGCCCCTGCTGTTATGGGGCGTGGAGGCGGAAACGATTCCCTGGGCCACAACCGCGCCACGCCTGAAATTTCCCGAAGATCCGATCACCCATCCGGTGGCCCTGGCCTGGGAGGAAGAACAGGGTATCGTTTCGCGCCTGGCCTCCCTGAAGGAACGGGATGGTTTTTTCCACGGACGGGTTGGTGATCTTCTCGACCGGATCCTGGCCGGCATCCCTGATTCGGGATCAAGATTTTTTCTCTATGTCTGTGGTCCCTGGGCCATGATGGCGGCGGTGGCGCAAACGGCAGCCCGTTGGCATATTCCGGGAGAGGTTTCGCTGGAAGGGACCATGGCCTGTGGTTTTGGCGGTTGCGCCGGATGCGCGGTCCCGGTATATCAGGAAGAAAACAGGGAAAACGAATGGCGTTACGTCCGTAGTTGCACCGAAGGCCCGGTTTTGCCCATGGAGCGGATCGTGTGGCACACACACCGGCATCCGGACACGATGGCTGCAACAAAGAAGGGGAAAGGAGATCCGAGTCTCTGATGCGTACCTTTTCATTGATGCTGTGTTCCTTTTTCCTGACCCTTGTCGTCGGAACAAGTCCGGGTTTTGCCGACGAAAAAGCCTCCCTGCGCCAACCTGCCTACATCAGCAACGCCTACTTCTCCGACAAAATGGTGGAACAGGGCGACGCGGTTCAACCCACTTCGGTCGTCAAATCGCTGCAACCACGATCACGCGGGGTGGCGGGATATTTCATTCTCGATCTTGTCCTGACCAGTTCCGGCTCACACCATTTCAAAGTCAACATTTTCGATCACAAGGGAGACAAGGTCACCGATCTGGACTTTCCCCCGGTCCAGGCCCGCAAGGATGATACCCTGCCACTCTATACCGCGGCGGGTGGGCTGTCGGGGGCGTTTTTCCCTGGATTGTGGTTCTTCAAGGTTTACGATCAGCTCGATGGCGGTCTGTGGGATCACCTGGGCACTTTTTCCATCATGATGATCGCTCCCGATGCCGAAAAAGAAGAACAGCCGTTGCAACCCAAGAAACTGTGATGTATCAAGAACGGTGATGCGGCTGGATATGAATCTTTCATGGATGCGGCCTTCCTGATCCCCATTCTTCCCCTTCTTTTTCCAGGGATGCCGCCGGTCGCGGAGAATCGCGAGGGCGTGGGGAAGCGATCCGTAAAAAAATTGTCGTGGAGGACGTCCTGTTCCAACGGATTTCCCGGGGTGTAGCGCAGTCTGGTAGCGCATCGGCTTTGGGAGCCGAGGGCCGGAGGTTCGAATCCTCTCACCCCGACCATCTTCCGATGGTGGCTTGACCAGCGCCCGTGGCTCAAAGGATAGAGCAACGGCCTTCTAAGCCGTGGGTTGCAGGTTCGAGTCCTGCCGGGCGCGCCAGGTCCGTGTCCTTCGATGATCGTTGAAAAAGCTGTTTCTCGCCCCTTGGGTATGGTATGGTATTCACCGCTTGGTCATGGCGAACGTAGCTCAGTCGGTAGAGCCCCGGATTGTGATTCCGGTTGTCGCGGGTTCAAGTCCCGTCGTTCGCCCCAATTGTTACAGACCGTAAAAATTGTTTGGAGTTCGATCGGGCCAATGAGTCACCAAGATCGGGAGGTATGAAGAACTCTAAGAATGATGACTTTTTTACCGATGACTTTGTAAGGAACGAGGTAGGGGCCATCGGTAATCACCAGTTCCCGTGTTCCTGGTACTCTACCCGGCCTTCCTTGGGCCGGAAATTCTTTTAGTTTGGCAACTGATTCCCTTATCCGAGTCGCGACAACTTCAGCCGCTTTGGAATTGCGCTGGTCGATATATTGGCGGACGTTTTCCAAGTCCAAAATCGCCCTTTTATACCAAACCAACTTCATCGGGACAGTTCCACTTCATCCTCGGAACCCCAGGATGCCAGCCAGTCATCTACCTTTCCATGCTCAATGAAATCCTCCTCGGAAGCGGTCTCCACTTCCTGGACGGCTTCCTGGATGGTCTGAATCTGCCAAGCCTCTTGTTCCAGGTATTGGCGCAGGGCCTCATTGGTCAGGAATGATTGGGTCCTTCCAGTGGATTCGACCAACTTTGACAGGCCGTCTTTCAGGTCATCACTGATGCGCACACTTAAGAGTGAAGTTCCTGGCATGGACTTTTCCTATTATCTGTCATACAAGGTATGCTTTGTATGATGATCGTAGCCGGTAATTTACTGTTGGAATTACAGTAATGACTTAACGTGAGCGTCCCTGTACGCCTTCAAAACGGCGTTGATCCTGGTCTGATAACCTTTTCCCTGGGATTTAAACCAGTCCAAAACATCCCCATCAACGCGCACGCTCAATATTTTTTTCTTGGAGACCGGCTTCAATCCCTGCCTGACAACACCTCGGGCAAAAGCTTCGAGGGTAAGCTCGGGAGAATCGGAAAAATCAATCTCCGCGTCGCTCATCGAATCAAACCGGTCCCAATCCGTCTGGGATTTGTGCATGTTTCCGGATGTTGATTGCACGTTTTTGCTCGTCCCATTCAAAAACCATGTCGTCCATTTTATCGACATGATGTCAATACATCAACAAGAAATAGGTCATTCGCTGCGCTCTGCCCGCGATGAACAGGCAGCGCCTCTTCTCATTCCACCCCTTCCGCGCCCCATGGAATGACCGCGAGGAGCCGCCAATCGTTCCCGTTCTTGGGGCGTCATAAAGGCTGCCGTTTCGACCAGGATTCGATGCAAGAGTTCCTGGGATTCATGGGTTGTCCGCCGCAGTTCGCCCAGGGACGCAGTCAGTGTCGGAGCGTCCCATGGTTCGCCTGTCAATGCGTCACGGACCTTCTTCTGGGCTGCATGCACCTCGCCATAAGCGGTGTGAATCCGGGATTCATTGCGTTCAAGTACCGCCATCGCCCTGGGATTTTCCCCTGTTTCCATCCGCAGCATGCCGTATCCCATCATCATGGGACCACCGGGAAGATGCCTTGGCCCCACCATGGTATCCTTTCTGAAATTCGTGGCGACGAGCCACCCTCCCAGAAAACAATTGATCAAAAGGGAAAGGAACAAAACGATCAGTAACCGGCGTTGTCGGTCGAGGATCACTGCCAATCCTCCTGCTCCGGTCCAAATACAAGGATCATGATATTTTCCCTGGAATCGTCCGCGAGCGGTTCCGCGGGAGTGGTTGTCCCCAGGGCAAAACCGATAAAGGCCGAACAGAGCAGCACCGTTGCGGGCTGCCACAAGGGGCCAAAGGGCCACCACCAGATGCGTTGCGATTGCGGTTGCGCCACCAGTTCGAGCACCCGGGCGCGCAGGGATGCCGAAGGATTTTCCGGTGGCATATCCTGAAGCAGCCGATCCATTTCCAGGTCGGTCAAACGTTTCATCCGCCGGGGCGCCTCAGGGACCGTCATGGCCATTCCCCACCAATGCGTCATGCCAGGGGGCAAGTCGTTGTCGCAGACCTTCGCGGCCTCGCGCCAGAAGCGACGCCATGGCCTCCTCGCCGATATGCATGACCGACGCCGCTTCGCCGACATGCAATCCCAACATGTTGACAAGTACCAGAGCGGTCCGTTGCCGCAACGGCAGCAGGGCCAGCGCCTGGTCGAGGATTTTTCTGCGCTCCGACTGTTCGTACAGGGCCAAAGGCGACGCACTGGAAGGGGCGGGAAGGGACGCGATCTCTTCGTCGATCCATGCACCCTCCTCCATCCGGCGCTGGTACGCACGGAGACGATCGATGCACAGGTTATGGACAACACGGAACAACCAGGTGCCGATTCGTGCTTCCCCGGTCCAGCAGGATGACTGTCGCCACAGCCGAATGAACGCCTCCTGAGCCACCTCTTCCGCCTCCTGATGTTGGCCCAACATTCGTTTGGCCAACAACAATACCCGTCCCAACTGACGATCGACCACTTGTCTCCAGGCGGTTGCATCATTGGCCGCCACCCGTGTCATGATCAAGGCATCCGCCCGAAGTGCGTCATCGTCGGTATTTTTATTCCGGGGCATACGTTTTTCTTGTGGACGCCGTTATCGTGGCTAATCGTGACGCCCCCTGCGGTTTCAATTTCATGGATGGGTTGGAAATTGTTTCTCTTTCCCGGACCCATCCATGGAACGAAAAGCGATATCGATCCGGATCATCACCTATCGCATACCGAATGGTTGCCGGCATCCGGGACGCATCCCTGGATCGCCGAAGGCCACCGTTGCTTCGTTTCCCTGGCCCATGGTCGCGGCAAGGGGTGGAGGAACAAAATCCACGAATTCCGTTTTGGACAACCGTCCATCTCCATCCCGATCCATGATGGCCCACATGCGGCCATGTCCCATGCCCCGGCCAAACCGGGGAAAAGCAAACCGTTCATCAATCGTCAAATAGCCGTCTCCGTTGCGATCGGCCATCGTGAATCGTTGTGTCCTCATGGTGATGACCTCATCCCGTGTCACCGTCTTGTCGCGATTGATGTCGCAATTGCGCGGACACGCCCAAGCGACCGGGTTTGGATCGACCGGGGCTGATTGTAACATCCCAGGGACCGGAAGGATCAGGGCCAGAGTGCCAAAGGTCCCGAAAAATCGTTTGATGTTCATGGCGGATCTCCTTGTTCGTGTGAATCGGGCCTTGATTGGCCCCTTATTCATTGATACGAACAGAAACTTTTTTTCCGTCGCGACTTTGCAAAATAATTTGTAACTGCCCAGGTACCCCCAGGGCCCAGAATTATTGAAAGAAAAAAGGGGTCTGGGGGATTGCCCCCAGGGTTTTG